>DASQZA010000411.1:0-9094 GCA_035638935.1 Gemmatimonas sp.
CCCACTGATAGCGCGGTGACCGTTCGTGCATTCGACCGCAGATATGCCACGAACTGCGCGAACGGCACGCGCGAGGCAGAATCATCCCCACCAACTCCCGCAGGTGTTCGTGTCGTTGATCCCGCATTCACAACCACATCCATGCCACCGCGCACCGGCTCGCGCATGGTGAGTGCGAGCAGCGCCACGATCACACCGGGCAAACCCACGATGAGGAACACCGTCTGCCACGGGTAGATCGCACCGGCGAACGGCAGCGTGATCAGCCCCGGGCGATCCATCTCGCCGACGACATATGCGCCAAGCGCGTACGCCACACCTGAACCGAAGAAGGTGCCGAGCATGAACACGCTCATGGCGGTACCAAGCCGCCGGCGCGGGAATGCATCCGCAATGAGGGAGATCGCGGCGGGCTGCAGCGTCGCCTCGCCGATACCCACGCCGACGCGCGCCGCGAAAAGCTGGCCGAACGTGCGTGCGAATCCGGACGCGATCGTGAGCGCGCTCCACACCAGCGCCCCAAGCGCGACGATCAACTTGCGCGGCCCTTGGTCGACCCAGCGACCGATCGGCAGGCCGAGCAGCGAGTAGAAGATCACGAAGCTGAGTCCCATCAGCAGGCTGACCTGCGTGTCCGTCACGCCGAGGTCGCGCTTGATGGGCACGACGAGCAACGAGAGGATCTGTCGATCCACGAAACCCGAGACATTGGCGAGCGTCAGGACCGCTACCGTGTACCATGCCCCCCGCATCGCGCGTCGCTCGGCGTCCGAGCGCGGTGGAGGGGACCCTGCGTCACGTAGCGGCGCGGGCAAAGTCGTGTGGCTCATGTCGGGAAGCTATCCGCCGCACGAAAGCGCAGGAACGGCGTTGCTCCGATCGCTCCCCCGCTGCGGGTCGATGCGGGTCGATGCGGGTCGATGCGGGTATGGCTGAACCACCGCCTGGTGGAGACATTCCGGCATGCCCGCCATCGAGATTCGCCGCGCACCGCACGTCGTTCCCGACGGTGTACTCGCGTTCGTGCCGGTGCGTGCGCCCGCTGAACACCGGGAGGACGCCGCGCATGCTGCGCATGACGATCTCGTTGCATCCGAGCTCCAGCTTGCGTTGGCCATGTCGCCAGCTCGACGGCTTCCGTTCGTGGCCGGACGGCAGGCACTTCGCGCGGCGTTGCGCGCACTCGACCCTCGCCTGGCCGACACACCACTGTTGCGAACGGCCCGAGGTGCTCCGGACGTACCCACCGGCGCCATCGGTTCGGTGAGTCACAAGCAGACGCGCGCCGTCGCGCTCGCGGCGCCAGCGCAGCAGATGGAATTCGTGCGGTTCGTCGGAGTCGATCTGGAATCGCGACCCGTCGCCGATGCTCCAGTTCGCGATCGACGCCTCGCCAGTCGTATCCTCACCGCGCGTGAGTTCGATGCGATCTCGCCACTCGATGACGCGGCACACCGCGAGGCCACCTTGCTGTACTTCGCGCTCAAGGAAGCCGTCTACAAGACGATCGACCCGTTCGTCGAACGCTATGTGCGGTTCACCGAAGTCGAGCTGTCCCTCTCCGTCGATGCGCTGCACGGTGGCGAAACGAGCGGCATCGCGCTCGTGACACTGCGCCTGGCTGAGTGCGACGAACTCGCACTGCACGTCGACGCCGCGTGGACGCTCGAGCCGGACTGGATCGTCGCGACGGCGATCAGCGCGTCGCCTCGTGCAGCGCGATTCCACCGCCGAGATAGCGCGTCACGCGCGTCACGGTAAAGCCTTCCTGCTCGAGCAGCGCGCTGAACTGCTGCCAGCTCATGAAGTGGTCGATCGAACGTGCGATATAGCCGTACACCACCGGATCGCGGTGCCACCACCAACCCACCGCATTGCCGGCGGCGCCCAGATACCAGAGCAGCAGCCTTCGCCAGGGCGCAAACGCGGGGCGATAGAAGTCGAGTGTAACCAGCGTCCCGCCGGGTCGCAGTACACGCGCCATCTCGCGCACCGCGACCGCGGGTTCAGGCACGTTGCGCACGCCGTATCCTGCAGTCACTACGTCGGCCGAGCCAGTCGGCAGATCGATCGCGCACATGTCACCGGTCGTCGCCCGTACGCGCTCGGCGACATCCCGGTCGCGACTGGGGTCCGCGAGCCGGGCGTGTGCCTCCTCGATCATGCGTGGTGAGGCGTCGATTGCGGTCACGGTCGTATCAGGCAGACCACGGGCAATTGCCACGGCGAAATCACCTGTCCCGCTCGCCAGGTCGACGGCGTGCATTCGCGCAGGGGTACGAGGACCGACCTCACCGCGCGCACTAGCCTCACGGCGCCCACCGCCGCTGCCCTGCGCAAGCGCCACGATGCGCGCAATTGCCGCGCGTTTCCACCGACGGTCCATGCCGAACGAGAAGAGTCTGGTGAATGCGTCGTAGCGCGGCGCGATGGTATCGAACATCGGCGTCACGAACTGCTGCTTCCGTGACGGGTCCCGGAGGTATGCCTCGAGGTCGAGGGCACCCAGTTTCACCGCAGCGCGTTCGCGCTCATCTTTCGGCATGCGCTCTTCTCGCTCGGGTCGACGTGGGTCGGTACCGCTTCGCCAGCTGCTGGTGGCGTTGCTCGTGATCGGCACGATTGTCTACATCGGCAAGCGTCAGGCCGCGTCCGCCGCGGCCGGCAACGACGTGGAGCGAGTGGCGGCGGAAGTCGTGGCGGGTACGGACACCGCTCCATCCACGGCCCCCACAGCAGCGGAATCGGTCGGGGCGTTCCGCGTGCGTACCGTGGACAACGCAATTGCGCCCTTGGCCGTGCCGGGCAAGGCCACGATCGTGATGATCAGCTCCCTCACCTGTGGCTGGTGCAAGCGCGCGCTCGCCGATCTGGGCGAGATGTCGGCCGGACGCCCGTTGCCGAATCTCACGCTGCTCACACTGGAAGGCGCCGCCGACGGCTTGCCCATGCTGCAGAAGGAAGGCATCACCGGCGCCAGACTTGTTGGTCCGGCAGGCGGCAATGAAACGGTCATGCTCACCTTCCGCTATCCGGGCACTCCCACCTTCGTCGCGATCGATCGGAACGGACGCGTGGTGCGAACGATGCCCGGCTATCCCATTCGCGAAGAGATGAAGCACTGGTACGCGGTCATGGTGGGCGATCAGGAGACCCCCTAGGCGGGCAGCAGATCGTCGGAACGCGAGTCGTGGATCCGTGCGAGGCGACGCCGGTCGAGTGTCACGAGGAACGCGCAGATCGTGATGGCGACGGCCGACACGACGCACCATTTGCAGAAGCCCTTGATCACGATGAATTCGCCGTACTTGAGGCGAAGCGTGAAGAGCACCGCGGGCCAGATCATGAACTGCATGAGGGTGTTGGGCCACTTCACATCCTCGAACGCCGGCATGGTGCCGACAAGCGCCACCACGAAGAGCATCGCATAGCCGACGGTTCCGATCAGTGCGACGTCGACACCCAGGAACCAGCCGTACGGACTGCCTTGCACGTACTCGCATCCCCGGCTGCCGCCGCATGAGAGCGCGCCTGTCAGCCCGAGCTTCCACAGGTGCAGATACAGGGCGACGAGGCCCGAGATCAGGCTCGCCAGCGCGATGCCCATGCGATGAGTCACGTGCGAAGTGGGAGAGGGTGCGCGTCTCGTCCTGCCGAGCGATCTCGTCCAGCCGTTCGAGTCCAGTGGATGATGCACGCCTGCACGGCCGGGTGGAATCCGGGAGGCATGGCTGCGGCATGGGTTGAGCAGCGGTCGCAGTGAGGGTTGCAGCGATGGCCCCCGTCGCTACCTTCGCCGCCATGTCGCCTACTCCGCTTCCCGACCCGCGCGCCGACCTTCTCGCTGCCACCCGGATTCTCGCCGCACGACGCTGGCGCATTGCCGCGACGCTCACGGCCATGATGGTGGTGGTGTACTTCGGCTTCATCGCGCTGGTCGCGTTCCAACCCGCGATGCTTGGCGGCTTGGTTACGGAAGGGCTGTCGCTCGGCATCGTGTTGGGTGCGCTCGTGATCGTCGCTGCGTGGTTGCTGACCCTCGCCTATGTGACGTGGGCCAACCGCGTTTACGATCCGGCACTCGCCACGCTGCGGCAGCAACGACTGAACGCAGGCACGTCCGTAGGCACGACCGCAGCTGCGAACGTGGACAGCAACCCATGAAGCCCGATGTAGTTGCCATCGCGTTCTTTGCGGGATTCATCGCAATCACGCTGGGCATCACCTGGTGGGCCGCGCGTCGCACCACCACGACGGAGGGCTTCTACGCGGCCGGGCGTTCGGTGACGGCCGTGCAGAATGGAATCGCGCTCGCCGGCGACTACATGAGCGCGGCGTCGTTTCTCGGAATCGCCGGTCTCGTGTCGACCAGCGGCTTCGATGGATTGATCTACAGCACCGGCTGGCTCGTCGGCTGGCCAGTCGTGCTGTTTCTCATCGCCGAGCCGCTTCGCAACCTCGGACGCTATACCTTCGCCGACGTCGTCGCGGCGCGACTCGATCCGATGCCGGTACGCATCGCGGCCGCGTGCGGCACGCTGGCCACCATCGCGTTCTATCTCATTGCGCAGATGGTGGGTGCCGGCGGATTGATCCGGCTGCTCTTCGGCATTCCCTACGAAGCTGCCGTGATCATCGTCGGCGTCGCGATGATGGCCTACGTGCTCTTCGGAGGCATGCTCGCCACCACGTGGGTACAGATTGTGAAGGCCGTGCTGCTGCTGGGCGGTGCGGCGGCGCTCGCGCTACTGGTGCTCGCGCGCTTCCACTTCGATCCACGCGAACTGTTCGCTGCCGCATCGGCGCAATACGGTGCCGGTGTGCTCGCGCCAGGGAAACTCGTTTCGAACCCGATGGACACCATCTCGCTCGGACTCGCGCTGATGTTCGGTACGGCGGGGCTGCCGCACATCCTCATGCGCTTCTACACGGTGCCCGATGCACGCGCGGCGCGTCGGTCCGTCTTCATCGCGACCGGCCTGATCGGATCCTTCTACTTGATGACGTTCGTGCTCGGATTCGGTGCCATGGTGCTGGTCGGGCCTGCCGCGATCAAGGCGGTCGATGCCGGCGGCAACATGGCGGCCCCTATGCTTGCCGAGCTGCTCGGTGGCCGGCCCTTTCTGGGCTTCATTGCCGCCGTGGCGTTCGCAACGATTCTCGCCGTCGTTGCGGGTCTCGCGCTCTCCGGCGCTGCCGCGATCTCGCATGATCTCTGGGCGAGCGTGATCCGAAAGGGATCGCCGAAGCCTGGCGAGGAGCTTCGGGTTGCGCGCGGCGCCACGATCGGGCTTGCGATCGTGGCCATCGTGCTCGGCATCGCATTCAAGGGGCAGAACGTCGCATTCATGGTCGGGCTCGCATTCGCGATCGCTGCGAGCGCCAACTTCCCGGCCCTCGTGCTCAGCGTCTTCTGGCGCCGTACGAGTACGGCGGGTGCCGCTTGCAGCATGGTGGTCGGCACCATCGCGACGCTCGTGCTCATCGCGATGTCTCCAGCGGTACAGGTCGATTTGCTTCACAACGCGAGTGCGCTGTTCCCGCTCAAGAACCCCGCGCTGGTCTCCATTCCGCTCTCCTTCGCCGTTGGAATCGTGGTGTCCCTGCTGTGGCCTGATGCGCGCTCGATCGAACGGTACGCGGCGATCGAGTCTCGTCTCCTGCTCGGCGCAGAGTAGAGGGTATCGACATGACGTATCGAGTCACCAATCCGACGACGGGTGAAGTGGTGCGCGAACTGCCTTCGCTGTCGGACGCTGCGTGCGAGGTGCTGCTGCAGCGGGTGTCGGACGAACAGCAGCGCTGGCGGCGCGTCCCGCTGCACACACGCGCGCTGTTCTCGAGTGCGCTCGCCGTCGTGCTGCGAACGCATCGTGAGGCGCTGGCCTTGATGCTGGTCGAGGAGATGGGCAAGCCGGTCGGTTCCGCGCGGGGCGAAATCGACAAGTGCATCGCGCTGTGCGACGGCGCGCCTGCACTCGCGGCGGCCGCACTCGCCGACGTTATCGTGCTCGATGATGCGACGGCGCAGACGCGCGTACGCTACGATCCGCTCGGCGTAGCGCTCGCAATCATGCCATGGAATTTTCCGCATTGGCAGGCACTGCGCTTTGCGATTCCGGCGCTGCTTGCCGGCAACGGTGTCCTGATCAAGCCGGCTGCCTCCGTGGCCGGAGGCGCAATGCTGCTCGACAGTTGCTTGCGCGAGGCCAGTGCGCTTGCCGAAGCGCAAGGTGCGCCCCCTGCGCCGGTGCACACCGTCCTTCTGTTGCACGAACAGATCGACGGTGTGATCGCAGACGACCGGATTGCGGGTGTCACACTCACTGGTAGCGACCGCGCTGGTCGGCACGTTGCAAGTATCGCGGGACAGCACCTGAAGAAAGTGGTGCTCGAACTGGGTGGAAGCGATCCGTTCATCGTGTTGCCGGACGCCGACATCGAACGCGCCGCTGCAACCGCGGTATCGGCGCGTACGGTCAACTCGGGCCAATCGTGCATTGCGGCGAAGCGGTTCATCGTCTGCGACGCGGTGTACGACGATTTCGTCGCTCGCTTCACCGAGGGGATGCGAAACCTGGTCGTGGGTGACCCGCGCGACGAACGCACGCAGGTCGGACCGATCGCCACGGAAAGTGTGCGCGGCGGTCTCGCGACACAGACCCGCGACTCGATCGCACGTGGTGCTCGCGCGCTCATCGGCGGAGCGCCATCGGACGGCGCTGGTTACTTCTTCCCGCCGACGGTGCTGGTGGACATCCCGGACGACGCGCCCGCCGCGCGTGAGGAACTGTTCGGCCCGGTGGCATCGGTGTTTCGCGTGGCCGACGTCGATGCGGCAATCGCCAAGGCCAACGATTCGCCGTTCGGGCTCGGCTCGAGTGTGTGGACACGCGATCCCGCGCTCGCCGAACGTTGCGCAGGGGCGTTGGATGCCGGCATGGTGTTCATCAACGACATGGTCGTATCCGACCCACGCTATCCGTTCGGTGGCATCAAGCAGTCCGGCCTGGGCCGTGAACTTGGCCAGGCCGGATTCCGCGAATTCACCAATCAGAAGACGGTACGCGTCGCTCGCTAGTATCGAGCACTTCACTCGGTCCCTCGAGCAGTCGCCGCCACCATGGACGCTGATCTTCCGCACGGCGCATGCTGCGCACCACCTGCCGCCACTCGGCGCGCATGGCTGCTGCATCATCGAATCGATCTTCGACGCGCGCCGAAAGGCCCTTGCGAATCCAGTCCTGCAGTTCAACGGTGAATCCTTCCTGCTGCATTCCGTCCGGCATGTTCTCGGAGAGCTGGCGCGCGAGCACGGTTTCCGCGTTGCCCTCGCCAAACGGTGCATGTCCGGTGAGCACGAAGTACACGATGCTGGCCATGGCGTAGCAATCCGTGGCCGGCCCCTGTGCTTCGCCGAGCAGCTGCTCTGGCGCCGCAAACGAAGGAGTACCGGACGTTCCCGCACGCTCGTCGCCCAACGCGTAGGCAATGCCGAAATCCCCGATCCGCCACCGGCGATACCGGTCGATGAGGATGTTCTCGGGCTTGAGGTCGCGGTGGATGATGCCGCTCGAGTGCGCGGCGATCAGCGCTTCGAGAACATCGTTCACTTGCGGTGCGATCTCCTCGAATGGGCGCGGGCCGCTGCGGGAAACGAGGCTCGCCACCGAGCCGCCTTCCGCAAGCTCCATCGTGTACCACACCACATCACCACGACTGTCGCTGTCGTAGATCGGGACGATGGACGGGTGCGCAAGGCCCGCTGCAAGTACCGCTTCGCGACGGAAACGCGCCACGGCGACATCGTCTTTCGAGATGTGACGGTGCAGCACCTTGATCGCGACCTCGCGCGCGAGCGAGAGATCGCGCGCACGCCAGACGCTGCCGAACATGCCACGTCCGAGCGGTGACAGGATCTCGTAGTCGTCCGCTGTCGCACGTCGAAGCCGGATTTCTGCAGTCTCCTGGGTGGCTTTGACTTCGTCGCCCTCCGGCGCGATGAGATGCACGCGCACCGACACGTAGCGATCGAGGTCCCGCAGCAGCGTCGCGATGGACGGGAATCGTCGTGCCGGGTCCGGATCGAGCGCACGCTCCAGCAGCGCCGCGAGCGCATGCGGGCAGTCGGGGCGCAACAGCACGATTGGTGGAACGTCATGCTCCGGAGGCGTCTCGCCCGTCAGCATCATGAACAGCATGGCGGCGAGCTGCCACTGGTCGCTGGCAGCGGTCGGCTTCCAGCCGCGCGCCCCCCATTCGGGAGCGGGCGGCGAGAACGCGCGCTCGGGACTCAACCCCGTTGGCACCTGCTCCCTTGGCAACATCCACTCCCAGCCGAGCAACCAGAGACGGCCACCCGGCGTGAGCCAAACGGTGCTCGCGGATACGGCGCCATGCGGAGCACCCGTATCGTGCAGGTAGGCAAGTGCACTGCCGGCCTCACGCAGCACCTGCAGGACCGTCGGTACGTCCTCCGTGCCAAGGCGCATCACTCGCGACCGCACTGTTTCACCGCTGATCCAGCGGCGCAGGTATCCGGGCCCGCGACGGCTCTCGCTGTACGACGCCCAGTAGTGGTAAGTCGTGGGAATGGACGGATGGTTTCGGTGCGCCAACGCGCGCGCCTCGTTCTGCAGCCATCCCCCATGTTCCGCACTGGGCGCGCTCACGAGCGAAAGCGACCGACCAAGAGCGTCGATCACCTCCTGATAGTGCCGGTGCTCACCGAACAGTCCTTCGGCGCCCCACGTCCAGCCAGGAGGCAGTACCCACTCGTCCAGATGTCTGGGCGGCGTGGTCGTGGCCGTGTAGGAGGGGACGCGTGGTTCGGGAACCATGCCGAATTTTAATCGGCCGTCACGCGGTTCACGCGACGGCACGCAGCCGGATGTGCACGACCGTTCCGCGATCCGGTGCGCTGGTGAGCGCAATCGTCCCACCCCACCCTTCGATGAGACGCCGGCTGATGGCGAGCCCCAAGCCACTGCCGCTGGTCCGCGTGCTGAAATGTGGCTGGAACACCTGCGGGAGCACGTCGGCCGGTATCCCGGACCCGTTGTCGCGCACGCGCAGCGACACGCCATCGGCGTCC
>DASQZA010000412.1:0-13178 GCA_035638935.1 Gemmatimonas sp.
CGCATCCGACGTTCGAGCGCTATCGCAGCGAGACCGAGATGCTGCGCTACATGCACGCGTTGCAGTCGCGTGACTTCTCGCTCGTGCATGGCATGATTCCGCTCGGCTCCTGCACGATGAAGCTCAACGCCACGGCCGAGATGATCCCGGTCACGTGGCCGGAGTTCGGGGTGCTGCATCCGTTTGCACCGGCCGCGCAGACCGAGGGCTATCAGGAGCTGTTCCGCCAGCTCGAGTCCGACCTGGCCGATGTCACCGGATTCGCGGGCGTTTCGCTGCAGCCCAACGCCGGTTCGCAGGGCGAGTATGCCGGCCTGCTCGTGATTCGCGCCTACCACGAGTCACGCGGTGACACGCAGCGCGACATCTGTCTCATCCCGCAGTCCGCACACGGGACCAACCCGGCGAGCGCGGTGATGGCAGGCTTTCACGTTGTGGTGGTGAAGACCGACGGCGACGGCAACATCGACGTCGATGACCTCCGCGCGAAGGCCGAGCAGCATGCGGCGAAGCTCGGTGCGCTGATGGTGACGTACCCATCGACGCACGGCGTCTTCGAGGCGCGCATCAAGGAGATCACGGCCATCGTGCACCAGCATGGCGGCCAGGTTTACATGGACGGCGCCAACATGAACGCGATGGTCGGCGTCTCGCGTCCGGGTGACCTTGGCGCGGATGTCTGCCATCTCAACCTGCACAAGACGTTCTGCATTCCGCATGGCGGCGGCGGTCCGGGCATGGGACCGATCGGCGTGGCACCGCAGCTGGTGCCGTTCCTGCCGTCGCACCCGGTCATTGCGACCGGCGGTTCGACTCCTATCGGTCCGATCTCCGCCGCCCCGTGGGGCAGCGCGAGCATCCTGCCGATTTCGTACGTGTACATCCGCCTGATGGGCGGCGAGGGTCTCGCCCTTGCGACCAAGGTCGCCATCCTCAACGCGAACTACATCGCGAAGAAGCTCGAGGGGCACTACCCGGTTCTGTATCGCGGGCAGAACGGCCTGGTCGCGCACGAGTGCATTCTCGATACGCGCGGCTTCAAGACGGCCGGCATCGAAGTCGAAGACCTGGCGAAGCGTCTGATGGATTACGGCTTCCATGCACCGACGATGTCGTTCCCGGTCGCCGGCACGATGATGGTGGAGCCCACCGAGAGCGAGTCGAAGGGCGAGATGGATCGCTTCATCGAGGCGATGATCGGCATTCGCGAGGAGATCGCCGCCGTCGAGCGCGGCGAGGCGCCGCGCGATGGCAACGTGCTCAAGCGCGCACCGCACACGGCGGAGCATGTCACGAGCGACAGCTGGGACCGACCCTACACGCGAGCACAGGCGGCGTACCCGACGCGGCATTCGCGCGAGCGCAAGTTCTGGCCGTCGGTGGCGAGGATCGAGAGCGCGTTCGGCGATCGCAATCTCATTTGTTCGTGCCCGCCAATCGAGGAGTACGCGAAGTAACGGCAGAAGCGGAACTGCTGAAGCGGAAGGGCAGAAGCTGAAAAGCAGAAGCGGAACGGCAGAGGCAGCAAAAGGGGTGACAGACACTTTGGTCTGTCACCCCTTTTGCTGCTCGGCTTCTGCTTTTCAGCTTCTGCCGTTGAGCTTCTGCCGTTTCGCTTCTGCGGTTCCGCTTCTGCCGTTCAACTTCTGCCTCACCCTGTGATCCCCTTGTACTCCTCAGCCGACATCAATGCGGCGTCTGCGCCCGGCTCCATCTTGACGCGGATCATCCAGCCGTCGCCGAAGGGGTCGCTGTTGATCAACGCGGGTTCGCCGTCGAGGCGGCTGTTGGTTTCGACCACTTCGCCGGCGACCGGCATGTAAAGCTCCGACACGGCCTTCACGGCTTCGACGGTCCCGAACACGTCGTGCGCGCCGTACGTCGCGCCGACCTTGGGGAGTTCGACGTACACGATGTCACCGAGCTCGCCCTGGGCGAAATCGGTAATGCCGATCGTGACGACGCCGTTCGCATCGGCCGTGGTCACGTACTCGTGCTCCTTCGTGTAGCGCAGTTCGCCAGGAATGTTCGACACTGTGTACTCCAAAAAAATGAGATGGGGCGGTGTGAGACGGCGAAATGTAGTCCGGCGCGGGCACCTGAATGATCACTGAAGCATCAGCTGAATAAGCAGTTGCATGATCGCTCAGATCATCGCCTCGATCGAGCGCCAGACCTCACCCACGCGCTCTGCAAGCTGATCGCGCGACCCATCGTTGTCGATGACCCACGTCGCGCCCCGGCGCTTCTCCGCCGATGGCCACTGGGCGCGCATCATCGCCTCCGCATCGTCCCTGCCGAGTCCGCGGTCGCGTGTGAGGCGGTCCAGGCGCGTGCCCTCCGGCGCATCGACCACGATCACGCCCTGGACGCTGTGCTCGAGCCCCACTTCGAAGAGCAGGGGAATATCGGAGACCACCACCCGGTCTCCCCGGGCACGGGCCTCCTCCAGACGAAGCTCGCGCAGGCGCCCGACCTGCGGATGCACGATCGCATTGAGCGCGTCACGCTGCACGGGGTCGGCGAATACCAGCCGTCGGAGTGCTGCACGGTCGAGCGAACCGTCGTTCCGCACGACGGCTGGACCAAACCGTTCCACGACGGCCTCGAACCCTGCGGTTCCGGGTGCGACGGCCTCGCGCGCCAGCGTGTCGGCGTCGATGATAGTCGCGCCATGCGCGGCCAGGAGCGTCGCCACGGCGCTCTTGCCACTTGCAATGTTTCCCGTGAGGCCCAGATGCAGCATCGGCGGGAAGCTAGGCTCCCCGCCGACGTGCTGCAAACATTCCAAGCAATCAGTTGTGTATCAGATGAATCGTTGCGGTCCGAGACGTCAGGCCGCCGCGCTGTCCTGCATGTCGTGCGGCATGTCGTGCGGCAGGTCATGGGGCATGTCATGCGACATATCGTGCGGCATGTCGTCCTCATGCTCCGAGAGCACGCGCCGCTTTTCCCTGTTGACGAGCAACTCGGTCATGACCCAACCGGCGCCGCCCCGAAGGCGGATCTGGTGCGGCGTGCAGCCCAGGTAGCGCTGGCAGGTGTTGCGGAATGCGCTCCCCGAGGGAAAATCGAGTGCGCTGGCCACGCCATCGGCGCTGCGCGATCCGTCTTCCAGCATGCTGGCGGCGACGATGAGGCGGCCCCACGTCAGCAATTGGTGCGGTGGGGGGAGCTCCGCACCCTCCAGCCGCTTCGACAACAGACGGCGCGATACCGCAATGAGCCGGGCGAGGCTATCCGGCGTCAGGCGTTCGTGCGCTCGCGTGACCGACAACATCACCGCGTCGCGAACGACGCTGCGCAGTCCGGCGAGGTGCGGCTTGAGCAGGCTGGAGACGCTGCGGGCTTCGGCCTGATCGAGCAGGGCCGCCAGCATCGCCGGTGTGTCCGATTCGTCGGCCACCACCAGCACGTCGATTCCGCAACGACCTGCATCGAACATGTCGCGGGCGCGTTCGCGGGTGAGATCGACATACGCCACCAGTGCGGCGCGTGGCACACGCACGCGGAGTTGACGCACGCGCTCGAAGTCGGCCCGACCATCGACGTAGAGGTCGAAGACCACCACGTTGACCGGACCGCGTTCGCAGGCGCGGGTGAGGGAAGTCCAGTCCTCGCACGGCACGAACCGATACCGGTCACGCGCTGCGGAACGCAGTCGGGCGATGCGGGGTTCGTGAGCGAGGAGCGTCGCGATCACACCCATGCGACGGTCCGTTGAGGAAGTGGGATGCTCTGTATCATCATGAAGTAGACGCCGTGACTTGGCGGTGGGTCACGCTGCGGGTCACTGTGCAGGCCGCTTCCACCGGTCGCGCGGATCGCTGCAGCGGCATCCTTGAGAATCGGGACCCCCCGACCGATACTGCCCCCATGACGCCCCCGCCTTATCCGATGAACGACTTCGCTCCCGGGCCGTGACAGCGTCGGGATCTTCGGTCGCCGAGCTGGTTGCCGCACTCGCGGAACGTGAACCGCAGCATCGCCGGATGTTCGAGACGAGCAGTGCACCACAGCTGCTGGTGCACGAGGCGAGAGGCGTCATCGCCGACGTCAATCCCGCCGCCGTGCGACTGTATGGGTGGCCGCGGGAAGCGATGACGGCGATGCACTTCACCGACCTGGGCACGCCTGAAACATGGAACGCCCCGCTGCGCACGAGGCACCGCACGGCGCGTGGAGAGTGGCGTGAAGTGGAGCTACACTCCGCCGCACTCGATGCAGACGGCGTGATGTTCCGGCATGTCATCGTGCACACGCTCCCAGCGCCAGCAGTGCGTGCGAATGCGGCGGGTCCGGACACGAGTGCTGTGCGAAGCGTTGCGTCCGAACCGCTTCAGGATCTCCGGTCGGTGGCACGCCGCGTCGGGCATGACCTCAACAATGTGCTGACGGTCGTTCGCGGTGCTGCCATGTTTTTGCAGGATGTCGTGCAGCCCGGCTCACAGGCGAGCGAAGATCTTGCGTCGATCGAGCGGGCCGCGGATCGCGCAGAAGCGCTCACGGAAGAACTGCGGCGCGTTGCCGGCGACGCAGCCTTACAACAAGACCTGCTGTAGTTCGTCGCGCCGAGGCACGAGATGGCAGGCGCGGCATCGTGCTTCGTAGGCGTCCGCGGCGCCGACCATGATGGTCGGGGAATCGTAAGATGCCGGCTTCCCGTTGATCAATCGCTGGTTGCGACTGGCGGGCGCGCCGCACAACACGCAGATCGCATGCAGTTTGTCCACCACCTCCGCCACGGCCATCAGCTGTGGCATGAACCCGAATGGTTCACCACGGAAGTCCGTGTCGGTGCCGGCGATTATGACACGACGACCACGCTCCGCGAGGCTCGTGGCCACCGACACGATACCCGCGTCCAGAAACTGCGCCTCGTCGATGGCGATCACCTGCGCCATCGGATCGACGCGCAGACGGATCTGTGCTGCGGAATCCACCGGCACCGCCTCGAGCGACCGCTGGTCGTGGCTCGAGACGGCGAACACGCCGGCATACCGGTTGTCGAGATGTGACTTGAACAGCTGCACGCGCTTGCGTGCGATGGTGGACCGACGGACGCGACGCAGCAACTCTTCGGACTTGCCGCTGAACATCACGCCCGCGATCACCTCGATCCATCCACCGGACGACTGAAAGCCGCCACTCATTCTCAGCCCTCGTCGACCGGCTCGGCCGGCGGCGTACGCGGGGTCGTCCGGCGCGCGTTGTTCATGCGCGCGGCACGCTCCGACCATTCGCTGCGACCTTCCGTGCGTTCCTGTGCCGGACGGTCGCCGAATGCGCGCTTCTCGTCGTCGGCGCGTGGAGGGCGTCCACCACCCGGACCACCCGGGCCACGGGGCCGGCTGTCACGGCCGCCATCACGGCTTCCGTCGCGCGGCGGACCGCTCCGTGGTGGACCGGACGGGCCCCGGAATCCGCCTTCTCCCGGCGCGCGTGGAGTCCGCTCGAACGAGCGAGCGGGACGATCACTGCCCCCGCGTTCACCGCGGTCCCCGCCTTCCGGACGGGGGCGACGATCACCACGGTCGCCGCCGCGCATCGGACGCGCTCCCCGGGCCCCACGATCACCGCCTGCTCCACGCTCGCCACCACGCCCTGCAAAACCGCCGCTTCCGGCGCCCGCACGATCGTCTATGCGCGCATTCAGCTTGCGGCCGCGCAGCGACACGTTCGCCAGCGCGTCGACCACACGCGTTGCGTCTTCGGTGGAGAGGTCGACGATCGCATGCGACTCGAACAGCTCGACCTGGCCGATCTGCTCACCGTCGATGCCGGCCTCGTTGGCGATGGCACCCACGACGTCACCCACGCGCGCGCCATCGCGCTTGCCCACCGCGAGAAACACCTTGGCGCGGCCAGCACCGGCGCCTCCATTGACGACCGTAAGCGAACCGCGTGCGCCAGTCGTGGAAGGTGCGCGCTGCACCGGCGCCGCTGCAGCCTTTGCGCGCAGCAGGACCGTGTCGCGCCGCGCTCCTTCATACAAGCGCAGCGCGGCCGCCGCGATCTCGAGCGCATCATGCGTATCGAGCAGCGGGGCCAACAACGACATCTCGCTCGCCGACGCGCCGCCACTCTTCGCGAGCGTGGAACGCAGCGCCGTCTGCATGGCCCGCGTGCGGCTCTCCGCTTCTTCCTTGCGCGAAGGGGAAGTCCATGCCGCGGCCTCGTTGTTCGACATGCGGCGGAACGCCGGCAGCTCGTCCGGCAGCAGCAGCGTGATCGCATTCACCGGGCGACTCGCCAATGCACCCACGAGCGCGTCGCCACTCACCGGCGCGTCCCAGAGCACGACGAGCGATGCATGCTGCGCCGTCGGCTGGCGCACGACATGCGCGGACACGCCGTCGGATGTCATGCCGATGCGGTGCAGTGCCGCAGTCGCGTCGGCGAGTGACGAATCGCTCGACGCAACGATGACCAGCGACGGCGGGTCGATTGCGTCGAGAATCTGGCGCAATGTCTCCGCACGACCGGCGGCCGATGTGATGACGTACGACGGCACGACCGGCAGGGGAGCGTCGCTGGTCGGGGGCGGCCCGATGCGACGGGCACGGCGGAGCTGCGCCTCGAGGAACGCTTCGACCTCGGGTGTTTCCTCCTCGAGCGTGACGACACGCGCGATCTCGCCCGGCGCATCGCCGAGCAGTGCCTGCAACGTTTCGCTGCCACCCTCGGCGAAAATCTCGTCCAGACCCAGGACAACCACCGTCTGGAGGCCATCGAGGCGCAGCGCAGAGCCACGCCGGAGCGCGAGCAGGTCCGGCGCCAGGCCAACCACGACGGATACGGAGCCGGTCGCAAGCACTCGCCGGGCGCGGGCAGCAGACGTGACGGGCACGACGCGCGACTCCACGTCAGAGAGCAACCCGCGCGCGCGCTCGGCAGCCGTCAGCGCCTGCTCGATGGTGGGGACGACGACGAGGCACGCGGGAGCGGCCTCACCGCCCACTCCCCGGCTCCGTTCCAGCGCTGGGCGCATTGCCGCAGCCATCATGCGAGCGTCCGCCGGACCTTGCAGCACTACGTGCTGGCTTCGCGTCGCCGTTGGGCTCTCCCGTTCTTCCCCGTCCACGTCCCGCTCCTTCAGTTGTCGGTCAGCCTGGCCGCCCAACGGCCAGTATCAGGCATCTGTTACCGAAGCATTCGAGGCGTCGGCCAGCATGCGGCGCACTGCGTTCGAGCGCGCTCTTCCGTGCTATGTTGTGGGCATCGCCGGCGCCACGCCCGCGACCCACCCTCGGAACATAGCCATCGCGAGGGTCGATCTCCACCTCGCACCAGTCGGTTCCATGACGCTCGAGTTTCGCCCGTCGGAAAACATCGTTCGCATGAAGGAATCCGCAACGCTCGCCGTTGCAGCCAGGTCGCGCGCGTTGAAGGCGGCTGGGCATGCGATCATCGACCTCGGGGCTGGCGAGCCGGACTTCGATACGCCGCTTTTCATTCGGCAAGCAGCGAGCGAAGCAGTCGAGCGTGGCGCAACCCGATATACGGCGACCGAAGGTATTCTCCCGCTGCGTGAAGCCATCGCCGCAGCGGCATCGCGCCAGCTCATGGGCGGTCCGGCGATCACGGCACCCGAAGTCGTCGTTTCGAACGGTTCGAAGCAGTCACTCTACAATGCTTGCGTCTGCTGCTTCGGCCCCGGCGATGAGGTGCTCGTGCCGACGCCTGCATGGACGAGCTACTACGACATGCTCGAATTGGCGCGCGCCACGGCAGTGCCGGTGTACGGCGAAGAGAGCAATTCACTGAAGGTGACTGTCGAACAGCTCGCGGCTGCAGCGACCTCTCGCACGAAGGGTCTGATGATCTGTTCGCCGAGCAATCCGACAGGCGCGGTGTACGGGCGCGAGGAGTTGACAGCGATTCTCGAGCTCGCGGCGGCGCGTGGATGGTGGGTCATCGCCGACGAGATCTACGTGCGCATCGCGTACGGGCGCCCCGCGCACTCGGCGCTCGAGCTGGTGCCGCGCCGCGACAATCTCATCATCATCAATGGCGTCGCGAAGGCGTACGCGATGACTGGATGGCGTATCGGGTGGTCGATCGCGCCGGCAGCGGTGTCGAAAGCCATGACCGCATTCCAGTCGCATACGACGTCGAACGCCGCCGCGGTATCGCAGCATGCAGCGCTCGCCGCAGTGGCGCGACATGACGAGGCCGAGGCCGCGATCGGACAAATGGTGGCGGAGTTCGCGAAGCGTCGGAACGCCGTGCTGGACGTGCTGAAGGCGTATCCGTCCGTGCGGTACGTCGAACCCGAGGGTGCATTCTACCTCTACGTGAACGTCGACGGGTTCGAGGGGGCAGCCGACCCCGGGGCCGCATTCGCCGAGCGGGTGCTGGAACGAGAACAGGTCGCAGTCGTACCGGGTAGCGCGTTCCGCACGCCGGGCTGGATCCGCGCGAGCTACGCGACGTCGCAGTCGATCGCCGTCGACGGTGTGACGCGCGTGGCCCGCTGCCTCACCAACAGCTGAAGGAGGGATCGGTGATCACGACCATTGTACTGGTGCAGGCGGACCCGAAATCGATTCCCGCGTGTGCGCGTGCGCTGGCGGGTATTCAGGGCGTGTCGGAAGTGTATTCCGTATCGGGAGCGTGGGATCTCGTCGCGATCCTGCGTGTGCCCGATCTGGAGCGCATTGCCGCTGTCGTGACCGAAGAATTCGCCGTGGTGCCCGGCATCGTCCGTACACAGACACTCACCGCCTTTCGTGCGTATTCCCGCAACGATCTCGAACAGGCGTGGGACATCGGCGTGGAGTGAATGACTGCATCGCCCCGTGCGCCAACCCGTCGTTCGCCTACGACCACCGCTGGCAGATATTGGGGAGCAGTCGCTGGTTTTCACGCCACGCTTCGTTCTCGAACCGCAACACGACGGTGTACGCCGGTGCGAGCTTGTTGTTGATGCCGAAGAACAGTTCCGCCTTCCCGTCGTCGTCGACGTCGAGATAGTCGAGAAAGTACAGCCGAGGCGGAGCCTTGCTGGTTGCCGCTGTCGTATACGTGAAGGTCGGGCGGTACCCATACACCCCCTTGTCGAGCACCACGATGAGCTGACGTGGCCGCTGCCCATACAGCTCCACGCTGTCGGGCGGTGCATCGGGATCGTTGTAGATCACGATGATCGATGGTGACTTGGAGGTACCCGCGGCCACGACGTGCACCTGTCGCGAGTAGCGCGACATCATCGACCCTGGAATGCCTGATGTGGGGGCAATGAGCGTCGGCACCGCTTCGAGCGCGGCAGACAACTCCCCGCCGCTCAACGACTCGACAGCCTTGAGCGGAACACGCGGAGCGCTGGTGAGCAGCCATGTGTCGTTGTCCAGGGGCGCCTCCGCACTCGGCACCATCGCAGTGCAGCCCTGTATCGAATCGAGCGCTGGTTTACCGCTTTCCCACATGCCGCGGGTCGTTTTGACGGTCGCCTGTGCCCGCCCATCCTGATAGGCGATCAGCGAACTTCCCTGCCGGAAGTAGGCGATGTCGAATGCTCGCCACCCGCGATCGCTGAAGCCAAGGCCGCGGAACCCCTGCTTCCCGACGGTTGCCAGCGGCCAGACCCGCTCCTTGCCATCCTGTCGAGTGACGCGGAAGAGCAGCGGCGGCTTCGATGCGAGCACCGTGCTGTCGCCTTGCCATTGCGGATCGCCGCCAAGATCGCCGCGAATGGCTCGCTTCACTTTCTCGCAGCCGGTCATCGCGAACAGGCCGACGACGAGGACGGCCATCCTGCGGGCAAACGGGCGAGGGGAAAGCAGCGCGAGCATGCGTGAGGTCAGGGAAGAAGCCGGGATGAGGAACACGGTCGTGAGTCGTGCAAGGGAGTGGTGCGCGAAGAGAAGTCTACCAGCCGGAGTCGTTGTCATGAGAGGCCGGGGATGCTAGCGTCCGCCGGGTGCCCGACCATACAATCGCCTCCGTTGCTGTAGACGCGGTCCTGCCCGATTCCGCCACGCCGATCTCGGCCAGGACGAGCGCGCAAGCGGACTCGCCTGCCACCGCTGGGTCCGGTCAGGCGTCGGCATTTCGCGCGGTGCTTCGCGCCTTGCGGCCTCTCGTCGGGCATGGTGCGATCGATGCCGCAGGTACGGCGATGGCGCTCGAACGATTCCAGCGAAGCGATCAGGCGCCCAACATTTCCGCGTGCCGGCAGCTCGAACCCCTGCGCGCGTATCCCATTGCAAGCGCGGCGGCACCGCGGGTTCGCGGGTTTCTCGACGGCATACAGCGCAGCCGAGTGGTGGGGCACCTGCGTGGTTCACCACTGGTGCATGGCACTGTTGCAGCAGTCGTCCGGGTGCGCGAAAACCGCCAGCTTGCCACGTGGCGCGAACCGAGGGTCCGCACCGCGCTCTACGTGGCGCGCCCACAGCTTGGCGAGCCGCTGTGGGCCGATCTCACCGCGACCGGTCTCGACATCGTGGACATCTGCGCCAGCAACGATCCTGCCGGCTCGAATGCGCTCCCGCCGCACCCGATGGCGACGCGTGCGCGCGCGCTCGAACTGATCGCGCTCGAACGCGAGACGGTGGAGCGTCGGCTCGCAGCGGAGTGGTGCCGCGCGGAGCACGACTGGTTGTGGATCGATGGCGGCATCTCCGGCAACCTCGCCATCGACGAATCGGCGTGTGCGTTCGGTGTGGTGAAATCGCACACGACGCTGTACGGTGACGAGGAAACGATCCGCGCGACGCTGGCGCTGCGGGCGGGCGAACGCTCTCCGGTCTTCCTTGCCGGCCATCGTCCGCGACGGGCCGTCGCGAGCTGGTACCTGCGACTGCGTGATGGCGCGGATGGTGACCCGCTGCATGGTCTCGTGCGCGTTGAAGTCGCGCCGTCCGCTGCGTTGCTCACCGGCAGCGACGACGCGCCCGATGGCGATGCTGTCGGCCGGCTCGGTGCACACGCCGACGCACTCTCGTCATGGATACTCGCGGAACGAGCGCCGCTGTCGCGGCCTGACCCTCGCTGGGACACGCTGACGTACGGCGTGCACGCCTGCGAGAACTATCTCAAGGCAATCGTCGGACAATGATCCCATCCAGTACCAGCAGCGACGACGAGACGCCATCGCTCGTCGTCGGTCGTGTGGTCGCAACGGAGCGCAAGCCGAACACGCCGCACGAGTTTCATTTCTGGACAGCGGTCGATGCACCCATCGGCATCGGTACCATCGTCCGCGTCGATGGCCCGGTCCCGGTGGGTAATGCCATCCCGCATGTGTATGGTGTCGTCGCGGAAGGATTCAGCTACTCCGACCTGCAATCCCCGCTGCACGACGTGTTGGGCCACGACGGCAAGCCCGATGGCGGACGGTTCGCGGCGACGGATCGCACGGAGATCCGGCTGTACACCGCGCACGTGCTGCGACACATCCCCGAAGAACCGCTGCAACCGGTGCCGCTCGGTGAAGTGTTCCTCGCCGACGATGCGGATGTCGCACTCGCGTTGCGCATGGATACGTACATCGGCGGAACGCAACCGACCGGAATTCCGATAGGCGTCTATCGAGCCGGCGGCATGCAGTCGCCGATCTTTCTCGACGCCGATTTCCTGGTCGGGCCGGAGGCGGCACACCTCAATATTTCCGGCGTGTCCGGGCTGGCGACCAAGACCAGCGCGATCGAGTGGTTGTTGCAGTCCACGTTCACGCACTTTCCGTCGCATCGCGGCACCATCGCGGCGGTGTGCTTCAACGTGAAGGGGCCCGACCTGTGCTTCCTCGACCAGCCGGGCCGTCTCGAGGACGCCGACCGTGCACTCTACGAGGCGCTGCACGTGCCGGCCGTGCCGTTTCGCAACGTCAAGTATTTTGCGCCGTACACGTCGCGTGGCATCGCGCTGAACACGCTGCGCACGCACCCGGATCTGGCAGATTCGGTGCAGCCACTCACGTGGGGCATCACGGAAGTGCTGCAGTTCGCCGAAGTGCTGCTCAACAAGGACGACGTGGATGCCAAGGCCGACGCGCTGATCGACTTCATTCGCGAGCGTGTGGTCGGCAAGGACTTCGAAGATCCCGGCTTTTCGCGCAAGCATCGCGTGCAATCGTTTGCGGATCTCGATGCCTGGTTTCGCGAAGTGTTGCGCAAGCTGGAAGATTCCAACGGCGACACATGGCGTACTCATCATGCCGCCACGATCCGCAAGGTGCGCAACCGGCTGTCCAATCTGTCGACACGGTGCGCGGGCCTCGTCACGGACGACGGGGCCGCGTCGGACCTGCCGTTCGGGAGCTTCGAGGATCGTACGGTGTACGTGGTCGATGTCGCGAACGCGGAAGAGGACGCGCAGGACCTCGTCTTCGCGCGCATCGTGTCCAAGCTGCGCGAGCATCTCGAGCGGCGCGACCTTGGCGTCGATCATGTCATCGTGTTCGTCGATGAGCTGAACAAGTATGCGTCGAGCGATGCGCCCGACACCTATGTGCGGAAAATGCTGCTCGACATCTCCGAACGCGGGCGCTACTTGGGACTCGTGCTCTTTGGCGCGCAGCAGTTCCGTTCCCAGGTGCATCGCCGGGTGGTCGGCAATGCGGGGACGTCGATGTTCGGCCGCATGGACGGCGACGAACTCGCCACACCGGGGTACCAGACCCTGAGTCCCGCGGTGAAGGCTCGGCTGGCCACGCTCGACAAGGGGCAGCTCATGGTACGACATCCGCATTTCGCCCAGCCGGTGTTCGTGCGTTTCCCCCGCCCGGCCGTGATGTCCGGTCGCGAGGGCGTCGAACGGTTTCCCCAGGCGGCCGAACCGTCACTCGCCCATGCAGTCACGCGGGATCTTCGGCGCCTCGACGATGGTATCGCACTCGGTTGGGTGCAGCAGGCAATCGGTTTGTTCGAGGAGCACGAGGTGATCGCTGCCCGGAATGCCGTGCTCCGGCGGCGCCCGGATGACGTTCGAGCGACATTTACCCGCGAACTACAGCGGCAGTCGCGCCCTAATGCAGTGGACGCGGAAGCAGTAGCTCCGCGCCCCCGAACCTTGCGGGCCTTCGCCCCTGACGAATACGGTGGATAGAACCAGGTGACAGAGCGTGTGCAGGCTGGTTGGCGAGTCTTGGCAGCACTCCTGGTGAGCGCTGTCGCCGCAACGTCGGACCGGCAGAAGCTCCGGGCGCAGACGGCACGGCCGGTGTCGACAAAAGC
>DASQZA010000413.1:0-2236 GCA_035638935.1 Gemmatimonas sp.
GGCCCATCACGCCGGAGGGCGTCATGCGCGGTGCAGTACCCTCGCCGGACGGCGCGCACGTCGTGACAGAAATCGGTGGCGCGCACCAGCAGTTCTCCGTGCTGGACGGGAGCGCTCGGCCCCTGCCTTGGCTCACGTCGAACGATCAGGTGCTGCGCTACAGTACCGACGGACGATCGCTGTGGACTCGGCGCCGCAATTCGCATCCGGTTCGCATCGAGCAGGTCGACCTCATCACCGGCGCGCGTCGCGCGTTGCTGCCCGAGTTCAGCATGCCACGTCCCGGCGTACGGGCGACGACCGAGGTCGCGCTCGCGGATGATCCGCGGAGTTTCGTGTATACGGAGCGCGAGCTTTCGAGCTACTTGTTCGAACTCGGGAAGCGTCCCTGACGCGCGGTCGTGCGTGAGACAGCAACGCGCGCTCGCATCGCGATCAACATGGAATTCGCCGCGCCGATCACTTCATCCCGATACGGCAGGATGGGAGTCGAGGAGCCCGCTCGTGCCGCAGTACGGCGCACTCACGGTTGCGCCACTACGATCTCACCGCACCGGTGCTCTCGAAGATCGAGCCAGGACATGTGCGCGACTTGGAAGACGTGTGTGCCAAGCTTGCCGCCGAGTTTGCATGGCGCGAAATCGGCCGCAGTACGAAGTGACGCCCGACGCACAGCGCTTCCTGATGATTCGTGAGAGTGCGGCCACACAGGATGTCGACGTCGAACGCTGGTTCACCGAGCTGCTCGCGAAAGCCAAGCGATGAGGCTCCGCGGTCGTGGTATGTCGTCAGCCACGCATCCCGAGGCCCACCACAAGGTTGACACTTAAATGTCAGTGAAGTAGCATCAAGGCATGCGCACTACCATCCGTCTCGACGATCACCTGTTGCGTGAGGCCAAGGCGCGCGCCGCTCGTGCGGGCCGTTCGCTGAACGAGTTCATCGAGGACGCGGTGCGGTCGGCGGTCCTCGATAATCGTGAGCCGTCCCGTCACACCCACGAGATTCCGGTTTTTCGCGGAGGGCGAGGTCTGCGGCCTGGTGTCGACCTGGACAGCAATGCCGCGCTGATGGATCTCCTGGACGACGATCCTCCATGATCTCGCCCGACGTGAACGTGTTGGTGTACGCAGCCCGCGATGATGCGCCGCGCCACGCCGAGTTCCGCGCGTGGCTCGATGACGCGCTCGCCGCCCAGGAACCGGTGGGTATCTCGGAGCTCGTGCTGTCGGGCGTTGTGCGCGTGCTCACGAACCCGCGCGTCTTCGATCCGCCGATGCCGATGGGCGATGCGGCAGCCTATGTCAGTGCGTTGCGCGAGCACCCGCGAGTCGTTCCGCTTCGTCCGGGGGAGCGACACTGGGGTCTCTTCCTTGGTCTCTGTCGCAGCGGCGGAGTACGCGGGAATCTGGTCGCCGACGCCTATCACGCTGCACTCGCGATCGAGCACGGCACCGAGTGGATATCGACGGACCGGGATTTCGCGCGGTTCCCGGGGCTTCGATGGCGTTCACCGGTGGCATGATACCCGACGCCCAAACGCAGTTCGGCCGGGCGTTTGAAGGCATGGTAGCGCTCGGCACCGAATGAGTCGATGTTCATGCAATGACGCCGACCATCGTCCGTTTGACCACCGCGATTGCCCACAGTTACCGCGTCGAGCGCGAGTTGGGCGCGGGCGGTATGGCGACGGTCTATCTCGCGCATGATCTGAAGCACGACCGCGACGTCGCGATCAAGGTGCTGCACCCCGATCTCGGTGCGGCACTTGGCGGTGAACGTTTCTTGAGTGAGATCCGCACCACGGCACGCCTGCAGCATCCGCACATTCTCCCGCTGCTCGACAGCGGCGAGGCGGATGGCCTGCTGTACTACGTGATGCCGCTGGTCACGGGCGAAACGTTGCGAGCGCGCTTGGAACGCGAGCGCCAGCTGCCCATCCCGGAAGCCGTGCGCATCGCTCGTGAAGTGGCGAGTGCGCTCGACTACGCGCACCGCCAGAGCGTCATTCATCGCGACATCAAGCCGGAGAACATTCTCCTGCATGACGGCAGTGCGCTCGTGGCGGACTTCGGCATTGCGTTGGCGGTGCAGAGCGCCGGTGGCGCGCGCATGACACAGACCGGATTGAGTCTCGGCACGCCGCAGTACATGTCGCCGGAGCAGGCCACCGGCGACCACACACTCGACGCGCGCACCGACATCTACTCGTTGGGTGCAGTGCTGTACGAGATGC
>DASQZA010000414.1:0-4990 GCA_035638935.1 Gemmatimonas sp.
GGACACGAAAGTCACGGTGAGAGAAAGTAGATGCGGTGAGCCACCGGCTGGTCGGTAAAACCTCGCCATGACTCCGGGCCATCGTCGTGGGACGAACCGCATCCATAGCCGCTCCGATGTGAGCACGATGCACCCGCCGCGTATTGACTTGTTGCCGTAAAGTACTTTATACTGCTCCTGTGGCGAGCCGTAAATCGCTCGCGTGTCACTCAACAGGAGAATTGCATGTTCAAGCCCGCCTTGTGCGTGGGAGCCGCAGTGATGGCGCTCGCGTCGCCCGCGATCGCGCAGGACAAGACTGCTGATGTCGATCGCATCTTCAGCTTCGCCACCGCCACCACGCCCGGATGTGCCGTAGGCGTATCGCGGCGCGGCGAAACGCTCGTGAACCGTGCCTACGGACTCGCGGACGTTCCGCGCAACGTGCCGATCGGCAAACAGACGCTGTTCGACATCGGCTCCACGCAGAAGCAGTTCACCGCGGCGGCGATGCTGCGCCTCGTGGAAGAGGGCCGCGTATCGCTCTCCGACGACGTTCGCAAATACCTTCCGGAGTTGCCGGACTACGGCCACAAGATCACGATCGACCACCTGCTCACGCACACGTCTGGCGTGAGAGACTGGACGGCTATCCTCCCGCTGGCGGAGCCAGGTACCCCCGTGGTCAAGCTGATCATGCGCCAGCAGGGGCTCAACTTCGTGCCTGGTGACGCATGGTCCTACTCCAGTAGCGGCTTCGAGCTGGCGAAGGAGATCGTGGCGCGTGTGAGTGGCATGTCGTTCGCGGACGCTGCGCGCCGCCGCTTATTCGAGCCGCTTGGCATGACGGCGACGGCGTACGTGCCCGACATCCAGCAGGCAGGTGCGAATGCCGCGGTTGGTTACCAGAAGAACGGCGCGGAGTGGACGCCGTTCATGCGGCTCGGCACCAACCGCGGTGGTGGTGCGATCGTGAGCAACATCGGCGACCTGCTGCTGTGGAACGAGGCGCTCGGGAGTGGGAAGCTCGGCGCGTTCGTGACGCGCAGCCTTCACCAGCAGACGCGGCTCAACAACGGCCGGACGTTGCAGTATGCTCGCGGTTTGCAGATCGACTCCACGCCCGGTGGCACGGTGATATCGCACTCCGGCGGGGCCGCGGGCTTCAGCACCTGGATGGGCCGAGTGCCGGCAGAAGGAGTATCGGTGGCGGTGGCATGCAATTTCGATCCGGTGTCGGCGACCGCACTCGCTGCACGCGTCGCCGATCTGTTCCTCCCACCGGTTCCCAAGGCTGCGCAGGCAGCGGCGATGGCCGACGCGGCGGGCATTGCCGGCATCGATGTGACTGGCAGGGCAGGCCTGTACATCGGTGAAGGTGTCGGCGATCCGTTGCGACTGACCGCGGTGGACGGCAAGCTCCGCTTCGTGAACGGGCCAGCGCTCGTGACGGTCGCGCAGAATCAGTTCCGAGTTGCACGCGCTGACCTGTTCTTCCGGTCGCAGGACAAGTTCACATTGCGCTTTCCATTCCCGGATCAGCTCGAGATAACGTCGATGGAAGGGAAGGTGTCGCGCTATCGTCGGGCACAACCGTGGACGCCGGCTGCTGCCGACCTGCAGGCATTCGACGGTCGGTACGAGAACCAGGAGGTGGGTGCCGTCGCCGAGATCCTGCCTGGACAGGGCAGCATCGTCATGCGCCTCGAGCGCGACCCTCAGCGACCGCTGGAGCTTACTCCTGCCGAGCGAGACACATATACGCGGAGCCTGGTGCTGGTGCGCTTCCGCCGTGATGCCGCAGGAAAGGTCACCGGTTTCGAATACGTGAATCCGCTCCTGCGGGGGCTCGTCTTCACGCGCGTGGGGAACCGGGTCGCAGGTGCGGCGTCCTCAGCGCCGACGGCCGGCACTCCGCCGAGCGCGGTTTCCGGAATGCCGCCCACGCCTCTCACGGCTTCGCCCTCCAGCACCGCGGCGCCGAAGCTGGCGCCGGCGCTCGAGACGCTCACTGGTGAGTACGAGATGGGGCCCGGTCGCACACTCTCGATCACCGTGGACGGCGGTGTGCTCCAAGGGGAGGCGACCGGCAGCAGCGCCAAGGTCACGCTCAAACACGTGTCGGGCACCACGTTCTCGGCGATAGGCCGACCGACCACACTGGAGTTCACACTGGATTCCGCCGGACGGGCAACCGCACTCGTCATGCGCGAGAACGGCAATGAGCGCACCCTGCGCAAGCTCAAGTAGCGGGGCAGGAACTCGAGCCTATCACTCCGCGCGCAGCAGCTCCGGTACATCCGCCCGCGTCGCGCGCCACGCGGGAATCCCACACGCCACCGCGGCAACGACACCCAACAGCACACCGACACCCGCCAGCGTGCCCGGATCGCTCGGCGTCACGCCGTACAGCATGCTCGTCATGACGCGACTCGTCGCGAGCGATGCGCCCATCCCCAACATCATGCCGATCGCGACGGGCACGAGCCCCTCGCGCAGCACGAGCCAGTGAATCCGCGCCCGCTGCGCACCAAGCGCCATGCGCACGCCGATCTCGTTGCGGCGCGAGGCGAGCGATTGCGCGATCACTCCGTAGATCCCGATACTCGCGGTCACGAGCGCAAGCACGGCAAAAAGTCCAAGCAGCGCAAGCTGAAATCGGCGCGCGGCAACCGTGGCCGACACGACTTGCGCGAGCGTACGTGATTTCGGTACGGCGACAGTAGGGTCGACGCGTCGCAGCGCAGCGCGCACGGCGGAGATGGCCGCAGCGCCTGCCGGCGACGTCGTGCGGGCAATTACGACGCCTTGTGACGGTGCCGACATCCATGCCGGCAAGTACACCACGAGATTGCCGGTCTGTTCCAGCGACGTCGTGTTCACGTTCGCGGCCACGCCGATCACCTCTCCTGAAAATCTCCCCGCCACCATCCGCTTGCCGAGCGCACTGGTGCCAGGCCACAGGGTGGTTGCGGTATGCTCGGAGATGATGATGGCCTCGCGTGCGCGATCGGTCGCGTCGAATGCTCGACCGCTCCGTAGCTTCGTGCCGACCGTGGTGAAGTAGTCGGCGCTCACGAAACGAAAGTTGGCCAACGGGCGCTCCCTGCTCGATTCCGCATCCTCCGCGCGCGCGACGCCGTCGATCCACGTCTCCCCTTCGAGTGGCAGTGCACTCGCCACCGCCGCATTCGCAATGCCGGGCACGGCGGCCACGGCCGTGATTGCACGCTCGTAGAAAGCCCAACGATTGTCGCCCGACGGATATGTGGTGCGTGGAAGCGCCACATTCAGCGCGACGACGTGCTCGGTGTCCACTCCTGGATCGACGTTCAGGACGCGCACGAAACTGCTGAGGAAAAGTCCTGTGCCCACCAGCAGCAACGTGCTGAAGGCCACCTGCAGCGTGATGAAGAGCGAGCGCCGCCGTCCCGCGGCGCGGCTGCCGGTCATGGTGCGCCCACCGGCCTTGAGTGCTTCCCCCGGGTGCGTGCGTCCGGCACCTAGTGCGGGCAGCACGGCGACCAGCAGGCCGACCACCAGCGTGAGCAGCACGGCGACACCGAACACGCGCGCATCGAGTCGCACTTCGGCCACGCGCGGCAGCGTGACCGGAGCGAGCGCAACCAGCGCGCGAAGTCCCCAATGCGAAAGCATCACACCGAGCGCACCACCGGCGCACGCGAGCACGAGGCTCTCGACGATGGCGAGGCGCGCCAGACGACCGGCGGATGCGCCCAACGCCACGCGCACGGCGAACTCGCGCTGCTTTCCGGCGCCGCGCGCGAGCGAGAGATTCACGAGATTGACGCACACGATGAGCAGCAGCGCTGCCACCGCGGCGAGCAGGAGGAGGAGTGGACGGCTTGCCTCCCCGACGATCTGCGACTGCACGGGCACGAGTACCGTGCTGAACGTGATGCCCCCACCCTCACGCGCCGCGAACGTCTGCCCGACCGCGTCGAGCTGTGCGCGCGCCTGGTCCAGTGTTGCGCCAGGTGCGAGTCGCGCGAGCACCACGTAATCAAAGCTGCCGCCGCGACGCGCTTCCTCTTGGGTCAGGGCGAGCGGTTGATATAGCTCCACCTCGCCCGGCAGCGACGCCAATGCTCCGAGCGCGTCGCGTCCGGGCAGATCGACGAGCGGGGGCAGCACGCCGATCACTTCCACCGAGCGATTGTTCAGCGTGATGGTTCGCCCGATCACCGACGGGTCTTCGCCGAAGTGTCGCTTCCACGTCGCGTCGCTCAGCACGACGACGTCGTTACGCCCGGGGCTGTCTTCCTCGTCGCGGAATCCCCTCCCGAGCGCCGGCGACACACCAAGCAACGGGAAGAGGTTGGCCGAGACGCGTACGGCACCGAGCTGCTGCGGGTCTCCGGTTCCGGACAGTGTGGCGGTCGAACGCACGACTGCCGCGAGCCCGGTGCAGGCGCTGCACGCGCGGCGCCACTCGAGGAAGTGGCTCGCGTTGGCGGGCATCGTCGGATAGACGCTCTGCAGCTCGCTGAAGACTTCGCGCACCACGACGAGCTGCTCCGGCGCGCGGTACGGCAGCGGGCGAAGCACGATGTGATCGACGAGTGAGAACACCACCGTCGATGCACCGAGACCCAATGCGAGTGTGAGCACGGCGGCGGCCGTATAGCGTGGCGCATGGCGCAGCGCACGCAGCGAGTAACGGACGTCGTACAGTAGGCCCTGTATGCGCTCTCGCATCGCGAGCTGCTCCTCCCGGGTGCGCCCGGACTGGTGAAGACCCTTCACGGCTGCGTCCCACGAAGGGCCGAAACGGGCGCGCGCTTCTGCCTCGGCGTCGACTGCCGACCAGCCACGCGCGACGAGATCGTCCGTGCGCATCGCGATGTGGAAGCGCAGCTCTTCATCGACATCGGCCTCGGTCCATGCCGCGCGGCGGACCGCGAGCCGAAATACGCGGCGCACACCGTTCGCCACCCGTTCAGTGAATGGCCCGGGCGGGGTCATGGGGCGGGTTGGGGTACCGCGAGGA
>DASQZA010000415.1:0-6231 GCA_035638935.1 Gemmatimonas sp.
CAGACTTTTCATGAATGGTGGTTCCGCGGCATGCGACGGACCCACCATTCATAAAGAGTGACCTGCAACCGTCCAGCCGAATGTCGAGCCTCCGCGTATCTCCGCGGTCCTCCGCGCCCTCCGCGTGAACCGCGGTTGCAGTTGCTGTTTGCCGTTACTGCCTACAGGCCATCCAATAACGAATCGTTATTGGTAGTAGCCGCGATGCGCTTGATCAGCCATTCCATGCCCGCCTGTGGTGGCAGCTGATGCAAACCACGACGCAGCAGGTGCACCTTCTCCAGCTGGTCCGGGCGGTACAGCTTCTCCTCGCGTCGCGTGCCACTCGTCGCGATGTCGAATGCCGGGAAGATGCGACGGTCGGCGAGTGAGCGATCCAGCTTGATCTCGCAGTTGCCCGTGCCCTTGAACTCCTCGAAGATCACGTCGTCCATGCGCGAACCCGTCTCGACCAGTGCCGTCGAGATGATCGTCAGCGATCCGCCGCCGTGCTCCTTCGCGATCATGCGCGCCGATCCGAAGAATGCCTTCGGCTTCTGCATCGCATTGCTGTCGAGACCGCCCGACATCGTGCGTCCCGTGCCGCGTTCCACCGTGTTGTGCGCGCGAGCCAGGCGCGTGATCGAGTCGAGCACGATCACCACGTCCTTCCCCATCTCCACCATGCGGCGGGCACGCTCGAGCGCCATGTCGGCGACTTCCACGTGGCGCTTGGGTGGCATGTCGAAGCTCGAAGCCACGACTTCGCCGTAGCCCCACTGCACCATTTCGCTCACTTCTTCCGGACGCTCATCCACCAGCAGCACGATGAGCACCGCTTCCGGATGATTGATCGCCACACCTTCCACGATCGCCTGCAGCAGCGTCGTCTTGCCGGCGCGAGCCGGTGCGACGATCAATGCGCGCTGTCCGTAGCCGATCGGCGCGATCAGGTCGATCGCGCGGCGCGTGAGCTCCGGGCCAGTCTTGGCCGGGCGCCCCGTTTCCAGCGTGAGCTTGCGGTCCGGATAGCTCGCCGTGAGCGTGTTGAAATCCGGTCGCTTCTCGAGCACGACCGGCGAGCCGTCATTGAGCGACTCCACCTCGATCACCACCGGGCGGCCGCGATGATCGCGACCGTATGTGACGCCGAGCTGGTCGCCGCGACGCAGCTGGTGCAGGCGCACCAGCGCCGGCGAGATGAACGGATCTGCCGGATCGGGCAGGTAGCTGTTCACCGCGCGACGCAGGAATCCTCCGTCGCGTGACGCGTCGAACCAGCCCGTCATCGTGCCTTCTGCTACGCTGGGCGTGACCGAAGGCCGGTCGACACGCGGTTCGCGCGGCTCCCGCGGTTCGCGCACGTCCCCACCGGCGTCTGCACCAGCTCCACCACGACGGAAGCGATTGCGGCCACGTCGCCCATTCCGGCGCAGGTTCCGGTCGCCCGCGGGATCGTTGCGATCGACCGTGCGCTCTGCACCGCGGTCGACCGGCGCAAATCCGTTGCGGTCGTCGCGCGGCGGTCGCTCACCTCGCGGCGGGTTGGGGCGCCCACCACGCTCATGCCGCGGGCCGCGATCCGGACGCGGGCCGCGCTCGTTACGATCGAACCGCGGCGGCCGTTCGCCACCACGCTCTCCACGACCGTCCGTGCGACCATCTCCGCGCGTCTCGCTCCCACGTTCCGCGGTGCGCTCGCCACGGTCGGGGCGATCCGCACCACGGTCCGCGCCACGATCGGGGCCGCGATCACCACGATCACCACGATCACCACGATCGAAGTCTCGCGGTGGCCGCTCGCCGGCGACTCGCTCGGAACGCTCGCCTCGGTCGCCGCGCTCAGGGCGCTCGCCGCGGTCGGGGCGTTCCGTGCGCTCCGGCCGATCCGCGCGCTCTATCGGACGGTCCACCGTCTCGCCACGCTCGATGCGATCCATGCGGTGCAATCGCTCGAGGCGCTCAGTGAAATCGCCGGTGTCGTTACGTGTATCGCGCTCCGGCCGATCGACACGGTCCGGGCGCTGCACGCGCTCCACCCGCTCGGTACGCTCTGTACGACCCGTTGCTTCGGGCGCACCCTGCGGTGGGCGGTCACCGTTCGTCGCCGCACCATTCACGCCCGCACCATTCGAGGCCTCAGGACCCGGGGCGGCGCCTGCATCGTCGGTGGCGGCCTTCGCGCGTGGTGGCCGCCCACGACGGGGACGGGCAGCAGGTGCGGCGTCTTCGCCGCTGGTGGGGGCTGCGCTTCCGCTTGCGCTGCCACTGTCGCTGCTGCTATCCGCGGCAGCCGAGCGGCGGGCCGGCGCCGACTTCGTCGGTGCTGGCGCGGTGGAGGCACCCGCTTCGGGCGCATCACGATAAGGATTCGTGTCCACCGCAATCTCGGGGGACTCCGCAGTCTTGGCTCGGCTGCGGCGATAAGGGCGCTTTGGTTCGTTCATTCGGAAACTGCGTGTGAATCGTGGGCCCCTGTCCAGGATAGGACGGGGCGAGGCACGGTGACGGAATCCGTCACGTGCCGGCAAGGCCGAGCCGATGGGCCGAGCTCTCTCTGGAGCTCGTCACGCGCGGTACGCGTGCGAATTGCGAGCGATAAATGGACGCGGGGTAGGGCCGTCGCATCGCCGGAGAACGAAGACCGTTTTCCGGTCCTACAGGAGCGCGTGGTAACGCGAATCCGGTTTGAGGGTCGCCGCCGGTGAAGCTCACCCAGCACCCTGACCGACCCGAAACGCAATGGTCTGTATGTTCCGTGCCACCAGATCCGTCGGACGTTGCCGGCGGGCGTGGGTTCAGCGGTAGACCATGTGGCGTGGGGGTATCGCCAGGACCGTGGGCGAGGGCGCTTGCAGGATTTGCCTCTGCTGAGCGTTTCGCTGTTGTCGTAGCGACACTTGGAGTATTACGAGGGATCGACCTTCGCGCAACCCATCCCGGCGGGAAGCCTCGGCAAGTCCCCCGGGGGTGGCTACCTTGCGTCACTATGATTGCACCTCCGACCGACCTGCGCGCCGCACTCGCCGACGCAGTCGCTGCCTACGAATCGACCGGCAACATGGGCGCGCTGATGGAGCGCCTGCACACGCTGCGGGACGGCGTCATGCCCGACGCCCTCGTCGCCGCCGCAGAGCCGTACCTGCACATGCCGGAAGTCGCAGGCCCACTCTACGAACACGTGGTCGACGATCAGCCGGCCAACGCCCGCGCGCTCGTGATTCTCGCCAACGCCTATTGGCTCTCGGGACGCGGTCCGGAAGTGGTCGGACAGCTCGCCTCTCGAGCGCTGGCGGTCGATCCCGACAATCGCGGCGCATGGCACATGTGGGCGCTCACGGAATCCAACCAGCGTGACCGCACGATTCGCTGGATGCAGGTCACGCAGCGCTTTCCCGCGGACGCGCTCGCCAAGGCTGCGCTTGCAGACAACGCGGCGTCGCTCGCCGCGAGCGAGCACGACAAGGAGGCGTTGACGTTGGCCATCACCACCTACGAGACGCTGCTCGCCGAATCGACGCAGCCCCAGCAACGCGCCGCACTCGAAAACGCCATCCGGACGCTGCGAGGATACAAGCTGTGAGCAGCACGCCGACCAACCCGCCGCACGATCACACGGCAACCGACACCGAAACCAGCAGCGCACTCGCGGAGTTCCGCGCGTTCCGTGAACGCATGAACACACGGATTCTCGGCGAGAACAACCTGGTCATGAACCGGTTCTTTGCACTCGATGGCCGCGCTTATGAGGCGGGGGCAATCGATGTGAAGACCAAGGAGTTGCTCGGACTCGTCGCGTCGCTCGTGCTGCGCTGTGACGATTGCATCACGTATCACGTGATTCGCTGCCGTGAGGAGGGCGTGACGCGCGACGAAGTGTTCGAAACGATGTCGATCGGCCTGATCGTCGGCGGGTCGATCGTCATTCCGCACCTGCGCCGTGCGGTCGATCGGTGGGATGAGGTGGAGCGCCTCGGCTAAGCGCTCCACCTTGGCATCGCATTACTTCTTGGCGGGTGCGGCGGGAGCCGCGACAGGCACCGGCTTCGCGACCGTCTTCGGATTCCCGTCCGAGACATAACGCGCCATGGCGCCGTTCTTGTCCATTTCGTCGAGCGTCGGCTTGAGCTTCGTGCCACCCTGCAGCGGAACGCGCGGAAGCTTGTGCGCATCGAACTCCGGATCGTACGGGCTGCGCGCCGGGCCACCGGCCACGAGGAATACCGCTTCGTGGTTGTAGCGGATGGTCTTGTTCGCCTTCTTGTCGAACCACGATCCGCTGTAGGCGAGCGCCTTGTTTTTGGGCCACAGGCCATACGGCAACGCGAGTCCGCGAAGCGTGTAGCCCGGCACGGCCGAATCGACCGCCTGCACGGTACGCGCGAGCTGTTCCTGGATCACCGCTTCGCCGTACTTGTCGAGCCGTGCATGCCACAACGTGTGGTTGCACAGTTCGTAACCGGACTTCACGAGATACTGCAGCTTGGGAAAGCGCCACGCGGTCTTCTGGCCGTCGATGCCCTTGTCACCGAAGAACGCGTGACCGGCTTCCGCAGCGGGCAACACGCAGAACAATCCTTTCGGCTGCCAGTCGCGATGCGTGCGAAGGAAGTCCTCCAGGATGCCGAGCGCGCTGCGCGGGTCGACGACGAGCGCGCCGCCACGTTCGATGTAGCTGAACTGGCTCGGGCTCGCGTCATCGAACGTGAACAGCACGGGCGACTTGCCCGCCGGTATGTCGATCTTCCGGTCGAGATACTCCGACAAGTTGATCGGCACGTACCCGCGCGCGTGCAGCTCCTCGAGCTCCGCGCGGAAGCGCTCACGGGACACCTTGTACGTGCCGTCCGCGTCCACGACCTGGTGCCACTCGACGATCGGGATACGTCCGAGCTCGTTCGGTGTACGAGACGCCGCGCCGGCATCGGTGCTCGCGCTTGCGGTGCTCGCGCTTGCGGTCGTGTCTGTCGCAACGGTTCCCGCAATCGAATCGGACGCGGGACGAAGCGTGGCACCAGTTGCCGCACTTTCCCGTACGTCGGAGGAGGGAACGGCGCTGGCATCGGTGCACGACACGATCGTGAGCGAGAGTGCAAGCAAGCCCGCAGCGACGCGAAGCGCACGGCAAGGCCGATGGCGAGGCACGGGCTGGCGCGCATCATGGTGAGACAACACGAGACCGTTCTCGTGATACGTGGTACGATCGCTGCAACGCGACATCGTGAATTCTTGGGGATCAGGAGAGTGTGAGGATGGACGCGAAACCTAACGACGCTGAGGTCGGCGTCGGTACCGCGGAGTCGGCTCCGCCCGCATCGCCGGACAAAGGGGCGACGGGACGGTCGAAACGCAGCAGGCTCGCTCGTGTTGCACTCTATGCCGCGGCCATCGGCACAGGACTGGGTCTCACTGGCGCCACGTGGTGGACGTCGTGCGGCTATCGCGGCTGCCCGTCGGTCGCCGAACTGCGTGGATGGACGCCGACGGAAGGCGGACGTTTACTCGATCGCAACGGCGTGCTCATCAGCCCGCTGGTTCCGGTGCGTCGGACCAACGTTCCCCTGTCCAGCGTGCCGGCGCACGTGCGGGCTACCTTCATTGCCGTCGAGGATCGTCGCTTCTTCTCGCATGAGGGCATCGACTGGTATGGTGCTGCCCGTGCTGCAGTCGCGAACATCAAGGCTGGCGGCGTACGTGAAGGCGGCAGCACGATCAGCATGCAGCTCGCCCGTAATCTCTTCCTGAGCGAGCGCGCATCCGAGCGAAGCTTCACACGCAAGTTGCTCGAGATCCGCTATGCGCGGCTCCTCGAGGGTGCGCTCACCAAGAATCAGATCCTCGAGAAGTACCTGAACGCCATCTACCTCGGCAACGGCGTGTACGGGGTCGAGGGCGCCAGTCGCGACTTGTTCGGCAAGAGCGTGCGCAACGTGAACCTCGCCGAAGCGGCGATGCTCGCTGGACTGCCCAAGGCACCCTCGGGTTATTCCCCGCGGCGTGACCGTGCGCGAGCCCGTGCCCGTCGTGACGTAGTCTTCATGGTGCTCGAGCGTGACAGCGTAATGCCGCGCGCCGCGCTGAAGCAGGCGCGCGCCACGCCACTCACGGTCGCACGCGCGACTTGGGAACCCTCGCGGAACGTCGACTCATGGGCCACGGAATCCGTGCGCCCGCTGCTCGACTCGTTGCGCAAGGCCGGCGAGATTCCCGCCAGCATCAGCAACGGCAACCTGATCGTGCACACCACCTTCG
>DASQZA010000416.1:0-4902 GCA_035638935.1 Gemmatimonas sp.
TGATACCACTGATCACGTACAAGTCGGGAATGCCGACCGACGCGTTGTCCACCCACCCGTCGCGCTCCGCCAGTGACTTGGTGCCCGTGAACACCTTCGACCAGAGGTCGTAGCTTCGCTTCACGTCGACGAAGCCTTCGCCCGGCACGATGATCGTGTCCTTGCCTGGCACCACCATCCGTTCCGACAGGCGCTTAGCCATGCCCTGCGTGATCATATACCGTTCGAGACCCAACTCGTACGGGTACCCTCCCGCGGTGCGGCTGAAATACACCGGGCGCTCCGGCCACGAATCGCGGATCAGGAAGTACACCAGTTGATCCGCGCGCATCAGCTGGTTGGTCTTCGGGGCCGCAATGAGGCTGTCCTTCTGGAACGCCATGTTCTCGGGAATCTCGACGCCCAGGGGAATCGCGTCCGCTTCCTCGAACGTCAGGTTGATCGCGGGCCCTGTCGGCTTCGGCCAGGTCTTGCCACGATAGATCTCCGGCCCCTTCGCCGCATCGTACTCGTACACCGGACGGCGAATCAGCTGGCGCGTGTACCAGTCGGTGTTGAGCAGCGACGTGTTGGCAACGATGACGTCCTTGCGGATGCCCTCGACTTCCTGCGCATACCACAGGGGGAACGTGTCGTTGTCGCCGACCGTCACGAGAATGCCGTACGGCTCGACGGAGTTGAGCAGGTCGCGCGCGAAGTCGGTCGTGTCGGTCTGGTTGGCTCGCGATGCCTGCTGCCAGTTGCCCACCAAGGGGATGAACGCGACGAGCAGGAGCGGCGACGCCATCAGGAAGCTGCGTGGGCGCGGCTCGATCACGGAATCGCGACCGAGGCGCGTCTCGTCCGACCCGAACAGGCTGGCCACGGTCTCCCACAGGTACACGAGACCGAGCGCGGCCCATACGCTCAGCGCGGAGAAGCTCCAGAGGTAGAAATAGTCGCGGTCACGCACCTCGCGATCCACCGAGTCTCCAAGCTCGGGCGCCTGCGAATGCCCGTACTTGAAGTTCAGGTAGAAAATGAGCGCGAACGTCATCGTGAAGATCAGCGGGCCGAAGAACATGAAACTTCGTCGGTCCTTTCTGTAGTGCATCCATCCGCCGATGCCGCAGAGGATGAGGAAGAACACGGCGAGTGCATTCTGCGCACCCGGGCGCTCGTTGTAGGCGTCGCGCAGCCACTGCCACTTGAAGTACAGCCACCACATGCCCATCTGCGCGGTCAGCGGCGCCTGCCGCTGCCCAAGTTCGGGCTTTCCGTACTGGCCACGGTCGAAGTTGTACTTGAAGCGGTCGTACGTGAGCTTGCTGAAGGTGCAATCGACAGCGATTTCCATCGCGCACGCCGTCGGCTCACCTTCGTTGATCGCGGGGAAGTGCGCGGCGCGAATCGGCTGCGTGGCGAACGGTGTCAGGCCGAGCACGATGGCGGCACCGCAGACGAGCAGCAACTTCCAGCGCAGCAGGTACGCCGGACGACGCAGCAGCACTGCGAGACCCACCGCCGGTGCCGCGAGCATGCCCGCCATGTGATTCGTGTAGCCAAGTCCGAGCAGGTACGCGACGAGCACGAGCAAGCGGTCAGCGGCAGGACCATCCGGATCGTCGCACCAGCGCACGGTGATCCAGCAGATCACGGCGAGTCCCACGAGCGAGACGGTGTACACCTTCTCGTTCACGACACTCTGGTTCCACACGGTGAACGCCGTGGCACCGATCAGCGCCGCGAGTGACGCGCCCGCGATGCGCTGCCAGCGGCGCGGAAGCCAGCCCACGAGCACGCGCTCGGTGACGAGAAACCACAGCGCAGCGGAAATCGCGCTGGACACGGCGGCGAGCACGTTGATCCGCATGGCAACCGTCGGCGCGATCGGCAGAATCGCGAACACGCGGCCGATCAGCACGAAGAACGGATTGCCCGGCGGATGCGGAATACCCAGGGTGTAGGCAGCCGCGATGTACTCGCTGGTGTCCCACATCGACGTGGTGGGTGCCAGCGTGAGCAGGTACAGCACGAACACCGCGAGGCCGGCAACCGCCGACGCAATGTAGGACGGGCGGAAGTCGAGCTCTGCGGCGATCGCGGACGACGCGTTGAGCGCGCTGGTAGTAGCTGTCATGGGAGAGGCAGAAGGGTCGGCCCGCATCGTACGCGAAGGCCGTAGCCGAACAAGTTCGCCTTGGCGCAAGCCGAGGACAACGGGGATCCGAGCTGCCCGTCCCTGTGCCGGAACAGATGAACCCCTAGCGGTCGCCGCCGCGCTTGTGACGCGCGACGGTGTCAGGCAGGTTTGAGCATGTGGCTAGTCCACTAGCTGTCTTTCGCGCCCGCCCCGATTCACGGTTTCAACCATGCGCTTCCGACACTTCTCGCGCAGTGCTTTCTTCCTGACGGCCCTGCTCTCTCTGACGCCATCGGGGGCCTCGGCCCAGGACACCCCTCCTTCCGGCGACAGCCTGAACGTCGCGCAGAATGCTCGATTGGTGGGCTCGGTCATCGACCTGTTCGGGCAGCCGCTCGCGAACGTCGAACTGCGCTTTCTGGGGACCGCCAAGGCGACGCGCAGCGATGCGCAGGGGCGGTTCCGTTTTGACGATCCACCGGCTGGCGCCCGCGTGTTGGCGGCCCGCCTCGTGGGCTGGGTCCCGGTGAGCATCCCGGTCTCGATCAACTCTGGTAGCTCCGACACCATCCCGCTGATCATGCGACGCTTTTCGCGGACCCTGAGCACGGTCGAAGTCCGCGCCCGTACGAGTTCGGCAGACAAGGAGGCTGCCCTCCTGGCCGAGCGGCTGATGCAAATGCGGACGGGCACTGGAAAGCTGTTCACACGCGATGACATTCTGCGCCTGCAGCCCTACTCGATCGTCGAACTTGTTCGCGGCGTCGTCGGACTCAAGATCGAGCAAAGCCGGGATGTCATCACCGCGGTGTCGACCCGTGGCGGCATCGAAGGCGGCGGCACGTCGGGAGGCTCGGGGGTCAAGGGGGCGGCTTGTCCGATCCAGTTCTACCTCGATGGGCAGCCCGTCGATAACGCCGTCATCGCGAACCTCAGCCCGCTGCAATGGCGCAGCGTAGAGGTTCACCCGAACACCGCGCTGCTGACGGGATTGCCCGTTCAGAAGGAACGGTGTGGAGCGATCGTGATCCACTCGGCCTGGCGGTAACCGCGCTCGGGTCCACCGCGGACCTGGAGACCCTGCGCGTCCGGCGCGCTCCCTCTCAGACTAGTGCCGGAAGAGTCGGACTCCCGTGAAGATCATCGCGATATCGTGCTCATCGGCCGCTGCGATGACTTCGGCATCCCGGACCGACCCACCGGGCTGCACGATTGCCCGTACCCCGGCGGCCGCCGCCTGATCGATCCCGTCGCGGAATGGAAAGAAGGCATCCGAGCCCAGGGCCGCACCCTGAACGGGGTGGCCTGCGGACTGCGCCTTGTGCGCCGCCAGGAAGGAGGCATCCACCCGGGACATCTGTCCGGCGCCGATGCCGATCGTCGCGCCCTCCCGCACCAGCACAATGGCGTTCGACTTCACGCTCGCCACGGCCAGCCACGCGAAGGCCAGGTCGCGCTGCTCGTCGCGGGAGGGCACCCGCTTGCTGACCACGTCCCATTTGGCCAACGCCGACGGCGCCGGTGCTCGGTCCTGCACCAGCAGCCCCCCCCGCACCCGCTTGTAGTCCATGCCGCCCTCGCTCCAGCGCGCCGACCCGGCGAGCACGCGGAGGTTCTTCTTGCGTCCAAGCAGTTCGACGGCCTCGCTCAAGAAGGAGGGCGCGACGACGCACTCGACGAACAACGTCGACACGGCCTCGGCGCACGCGAGATCGACCGGGACGCTGAAGGCGATCACCGATCCGAACGCCGACACAGGGTCGCAGGCCAGCGCCTTCCGATAGGCATCGAGGGCATTCGTCCCGGTAGCCAAGCCGCACGGGGTGGTGTGCTTGATGATCGCGCAGGCCGGCTGTCCATCGAACGGTTCGATGGCCAGCATCGCACCCTCGAGGTCGAGGAGGTTGTTGAACGACAGCTCCTTGCCTCCCAGCTGCTGCAGCGCACCAAGGCCGGCCCCAGCGCGCTCTACATAGAATGCCGCACGCTGCTGCGGGTTTTCGCCGTATCGCAGCGCCTGCTGCTTCTCGAACGCAAGCGGCAGCTGGTCGGGGAACGGTTCCTTGCGCTGGCCGGCGAACCACGTCGCGATCGCCGCGTCGTATGCGCTGGTATGCGCGTACACTTTTTCGGCCAGCCCGCGACGAAGAGCTGGATCGTCCGCGCCGCGTTCGATGACGTCGAGCACTGGCTCGTAGTCCGCCGGATCGACGACGGTCCAGACGGAGGCGAAATTCTTGGCCGCCGAGCGGAGCATCGACGGGCCACCGATGTCGATGTTCTCGATGACGTGCTCAGGATCGACACCGGCACGCGCCGCGGTCTCGCGAAATGGATACAGGTTCACCACCACCAGGTCGATCGTGCCGATGCCATGCTCCGCGATGGCAGCCATGTGCTCCGGCATGTCACGCCGGGCCAGCAAACCGCCGTGTACCATCGGGTGCAGCGTCTTCACGCGGCCGTCGAGCATCTCCGGAAAGCCGGTGATGTCACTGACGTCGAGCACCGTGAGCCCGCTGTCTCGCAGCGTTCGCGCCGTTCCCCCGGTGGACACGAGCTCGTAGCCTGCCGCCACCAGACGCGTGGCAAACGGAACGAGGCCGGACTTGTCGGAGACGGAGAGCAGGGCGCGTGGCATGAACTGGAAGTTGAGGTGGCGGTCAGAGCAAGCGTGTCAGAGCATGCGTGCTAGCGCATGGGTGCTACTGCGGCAGTGCGAATTCCGGGAGCAGTTCCGCCGGTGTACCGTGCGCGCGTCCGTCAGTGCCAAGTATGAT
>DASQZA010000417.1:0-17798 GCA_035638935.1 Gemmatimonas sp.
CGGCTCGGCACTCCCATCCATGATCGGCGGCTCCGGGCCGTCCATCTCGATGGACAGATCGTCGATGCCAAGCGCTCCGACAGCAGCAAGGACATGCTCCACGGTGTGCAGCGCATCGGCACCGCTACCGAGCTGCGTACGCCGCTCGGCGTCCACGGCGACGGAGACCCGGGCCGGGATGTCCTTCGAACCGGCGCGGTCGGATCGGCGGAACGTGATGCCGTGGCCCGTCGTCGCGGGCCGGAACACGAGACGACAGGGTTGGCCGAGATGCAGACCAGTGCCCTCGACGGCCGCCTCCACAGCGATCGTGCACCGCTCGCCCGTGAGCGGGAGCTTCGTGTGCTTCGCGTGTGATTTCGACGGTGCGATCACGGCGCGGCACTCCCGCCCGAGCCGTCGCCGCGCAACAGCTGCTCGATCGGGCGCATCATGCGTGCGAGGCGCGACAGCGCTGCGGTCGATCGCATCTGCTCGCGATGCGGACGCGCGGGATAACCGGACCACATCTCCGCCGCCGGCACGTCGCCGATGACCCCTGTCTGACCAGTCACGATCGCGCGCGATCCGATGGTGATATGTCCGTTGATGCCCGCCTGCCCGCCGAGCTGCACACCGTCGCCGATGCGCGTGGACCCCGCAATGCCGACCTGCGCTGCGAAAAAGCAGCCGCGGCCCACCCGCACGTTGTGGGCGATATGACACAGGTTGTCGATCTTGGTACCGGCGCCGATGATCGTGTCGTCGACGCTGCCCCGATCGACGCACGTATTCGCGCCGATTTCCACGTCGTCCTCCAGCACACACCGGCCGACGTGCGGAATTCGTCGCGGTGCGCCATCCGCACGCGGCACGAAGCCGAATCCTTCGCGTCCGACACGGGCACCTGAGTGGACCACGACCCGCTCGCCAAGCTCGACATACTGATAGATCGTTGCGCCGGCATGCACGCGCGCATCTGCGCCGACACGTGTACCGCGTCCGACGGTCGCATGCGCTCCGATCCAAGCTCGGTCGCCGATCTCCACACCGTCGCCGATGACGGCGAACGGCTCGATCGTGACATCGGCGCCCACGGTGACATTCGAGCCGATCACCGCGCTCTCATGCACACCGGTTGCGCGAGCTTCGCGCCTGTGAAACCGGGCGAGCAAACCTACGAGCGCATCCGTCGGCTTGTCCACGACGATGCGCGTGCATGCCTCAGGGCCGGGCAAATCTGCGAACTGGGGAGCGATAAGGACGACACTTGCGCCCGTGCGGGCAAACCACGGCACGTAGCGCGCGCTGGCGAGAAAACTCAGTTCATCAACTCCAGCACGATCGAGCGGCGCCACGCCTCGCACGTACACGTCCGGTGGACCGATGAGGCGTCCGCCCGTTTCAGCCGCAATGTCAGCGGCGGTGATGGGCGACTGCCCATCACCGCCGTGCTGATTCAATCGTGCACCGTCGATCACTGCGTAGGCGGCTTCTTCAGACCCGTCGGCGCAGCGGCCGGACCGGCGGCGGGCGTGCCCGCCTTCGGGGCCGCCGCGCGCGGCGGAGCCACCAGCTTGACCTTGGCCACTACGCGATCCGTGATGTCCAGGTTCTTGTCGGCAGAAACGATGAACGCGCCGCCGGCCACGTCGAAGATGAACGAGTAGCCGCCCTCCGTCCGGACGTCGTCGAGCACGCGACGCACAACCTCGATGATGGGCTGCATCAGCTCGCCCTTCATCTGCTCCGCTTGGTCGTTCATCTTCTGCAGGCGCTCCTGATAATCGTCGTTCTTCTCGCGAAGCACCTTGATGCGCGCTTCCTTGGCGGCCGGCGCGAGCGTCGCCTGCTCCTTGTCGTACGCCGAGGTCATCGCGTTCAGGGAATCGGCCGCCTTGGTGAGCAGGGCACGCATGCCCTCCATCTCCTTGTCGAACTTCGCCTCCGCCTCGACTCGGCCCGGTGCCGCGGCCATGATCGCCTGCGAGTTGACGAAAGCAAACTTCTGCGCGGCCGAGGCCTGCGCGGATGCAACGGCGGGAGCGCCAACGAACAGCGCAAGCGCACCGGCAAGAACGGCGTGACGCATGAGAAATTCCCCTAGAAGATCTGACCGAGCCGGAAATGGAACTGCCATTTCGGATCCGGTCGTACACGGTTGGTGAACGCGTCGACGATGGTTCTGTCGAAGCCGTACGCCATGTCGAGCCCGAGTGGCCCGAGCGGCGTAACTGTAGATACCCCAAAGCCGACCGAACGGAAGAGCCGGGTTGGGTTGATCTGTCGTGCGGACTGCCAGTTGTTGCCGGCGTCGGCAAACACGTTGGCGTACAGCTGCTGGCTGATGCGGAGACCCATCTCGCCGGTCACCGTCAGGAATGCATTACCAAATGCAGTCTGCTGCGCAGTGTTCTGGCTACCCGATGGATCGAACCCGCGTGGCGTGATCGAAAACTCCGGGTATCCCCGAAGCGCCTGCCCAAACTGTACACCGCCAACCGCGAATTGCTGCTGCTGGAAGAAAGCCCCGGCCTCGCCGAAGAGTGCGCCGGACCGTGCCGTCAGACCCATGACGAACTTCAGCGGCTGCGACCCCGGACGCTTTCCGCCAAGCTCGGCGAGCGTGGCGAACGAGCGCATTTCGGTGGTGATGCGCTGGTAGTTGACGGTCCCGCCCAGGGGGCCACCGCTGAAATCCATCGTGACCGACCGCAAGGAACCGCCTGTCGCAAACGGCATGTCGAACCGCGTGTCGTACGTGTATTCGAATCCGAGCGTCGAGCGGAAACAGTTCTGCAGGCAGACCTGCGCTGTTCCCTGCGTGAACGTCGCCGTCTCACCGTTGTAGGAGACGCCGATCGATGACAGGTAGGACCACGGCGTCGGAAGACCGAAACGAACGGAGCCGCCGGTGCGGATGTTCTGGCCAAGGTTGCCGACGACGAAGCGAGACTGCGTACGGTAGGCGCTGAGCGAACCCGAGATGCGCGTGCCACGCAATGCCGGATCGGTATACGTGCCGGTGAAATCGTTGAAGAACCGGCCGTACTGCCAGTTGAGCTGGCCACGCTTGCACAGTCCGAACAGGTTGGGCTGTTCGAGTCCGATGAACCCGCCGAATCCGACACCACCCTGGCCCGCGGACGCGCCAAAATTGATGCTGCCAGTTCGCTTTTCCTTCACCGTAAAGTCGATGTCGACGTCACCCTGCTCGTTGATCGGACGACTCGCCGGTGTTGGCATCGGCTGCTCGAAGAAATTCAGATTGCCGATGTTCTGGTAGCTGCGAATCAGCGCCTGCTGGCTGAATACGCCACCGGGAACCAGAAAGATCTGGCGCCGGATACAATCTTCAGACGTGTAGTCGTTGCCGAGCACGTTGATGCGATTGACGATGGCCGGATTCCGCTCTTCGATTTCCCAGCGCAGGTTGACGACCGGCTGTGAATCCGCATCCAGCGTACGCTCGACGATCGGATTGACTCCGGCGTACAGGTATCCCTGGTCGCTGTACAACTCCTTGACCTTCCGACCCGCCTCATCCCATCGCGCCTGGTCGAACACCCCTTCCGGCGCCTCCGGCGCGCGGCTGATCAGTCCTCGCACCCGCTGCGTGATGGTGGGATCGTAGCCCGCGAACGGATAGAAAGCCTTCAGTGTCTCCGTGTTGAAGACGCGATTGCCCGCAATCTCGAACGTACCGACGCGATAGCGCGGGCCTTCCTCGACTTCGACGCGGATGAGCCCCTTGCCGCGTTCGCGATCCACGATGAGCGTATCCTTCGCGACACGCATGTCGACGAATCCGAGCTTCGCGAACAGCTCCGGAATCCGGTCGCCGATGTCACCGACATACTTGTCGTCGTCGTATTCGCCCTTGCGGAACCACCAGAAGCCTTCCGGCTTGATCTCCATGGCGCCGACGATGGTCTTCTCACTGATCGTCGAGTTGCCCACGACGTCGATGCTGGAAATGGCGAGGCGACGCCCTTCGTCGACGTTGTACGTCAGCGCGATGCGCCCGTCGGGCATCGGCGTGCTGTCGATCTTGATCTGCACCAGGTAGTAGCCCGCGGCCTCGTAGACCGAATCGATCTTGGCGCGAGCTTGCAGTACCTGATTTGGGTCGATCGGCCGGCCCACGAGCAGTTCGACACGATCGCGCACGGTGCGGGGGGACACAGCCTTCGGACCAACGACGTTGATGTCGCCAAGCAGCGCGTGCTCCACCACCTGCACCACCACGATGGCCTTGCCCGGCACTGCGGCCAGATCGCACGCGACGGACGCATCGGAGAACTCGCCGAGCGCCATCACCGAACGGATCGCACGCTGCGTGACCGGAAACGGCAGCGGCGACCCAGCAACGAGACCGGCTTCCGTGCGGATCTTCGCGGGCGCAACTCGCACGGCACCCCGCACCGCGATGGAGTCCGGTGTCGCGCAACCAGCGAGGGCATCCTGAGCGAGCGCAACGGCCGGAAGACCCGTGAGGGCCGCTCCTGTGATCGCGCCTGCGAGGACCTTCCGGGGACGCCGGAAAAAGCGTTTGAGCATAGCCAAGAAATATACACCAGAAAGGCAAGCGGCCGGACCCGGTTGGGTCCGGCCGCTTGACATCGATACGCTCACGCCTGCGGTGTTGGGGACAGGACGCGGAACTCCAGCTTTTCCTTCTCCGTGGTCGAGACGTCCACTTCGATCTCATCGCCGCGCGAGAACTCGGCGGTCAGGATCTTCTCGGAGAGCGGATCCTCGATGTAGCGCTGAATCGCACGCTTGAGCGGACGGGCACCGTAGTGCTCGTCGTGCCCGTGATCGACCAGGAAATCCGTCGACGCTTCGGTCAGCTTGATCGTGAGCTCCTCCTCCGCGAGACGCTTCTGCACGTCGGCGAACAGAATCGAGACGATCGAACGGATGTGGTCCTTGCCGAGCGGATGAAACACGATGACGTCGTCGAGTCGGTTCAGGAATTCGGGATTGAACACGCGTCCCATTTCCTCCTTCACCTTTTCCGCGATGCGCTCGAAATCGCCGCGTGAATCCGAGCCGCCAAACCCGAGCGACTTGCCCTTGGTGATGTCCTTCGCGCCGACGTTCGACGTCATGATGACGACCGTGTTCTTGAAGTCGATCACCCGCCCGTAGTTGTCGGTGAGGTGACCCTCATCCAGCACCTGCAGGAGAATGTTGAACACATCCGGGTGCGCCTTCTCGATTTCATCGAGCAGCACCACGCTGTACGGCTTGCGCCGGACGGCCTTGGTGAGCGTGCCGGAATCCTCGTAGCCCACATAGCCCGGCGGTGCGCCGATGAGGCGCGACACCGAGAACTTCTCCATGTACTCGCTCATGTCGACGCGAATGAGCGCGGACGCATCGGCGAACAGGAATTTGGCCAGCGAACGCGCCAGCTCGGTCTTTCCGACGCCCGTGGGGCCGGAGAAGATGAACGAGCCAATCGGACGTCGCGGATCCTTGAGCCCGGCACGACTGCGCCTGATCGAACGAGCGAGCGCCTTGATGGCCTCGTCCTGCCCGACCACCGTCTGGTGCATCTCATCTTCCATGCGGAGCAGGCGAGACGTTTCCGCCTCCTGCAGACGCGTCACGGGGATGCCCGTCCATCGGCTCACGATGAACGCGATCTCCTCCTCACCGAGCGTCGGCCGGTGCGACTGGCGACGCTGCTCCCACTCTTCCTGCTTCCGACGAATCTCGGCCTGCAGTTCGCGCTCGTTGTCGCGAAGAGACGCCGCGCGCTCGAAGTTCTGGTCGCGCACCGCGGCTTCCTTCTCGTTGTTGATTCCTTCGAGCTGCTCCTTGAGCGCCGCCACTTCTGGTGGCGGCACCTGGGCCGCAAGCCGAGCGCGCGCGCCGGCCTCGTCGATCACGTCGATGGCCTTGTCCGGCAGGAAACGGTCGGTGATGTAGCGCTCCGACAGCTTCGACGCAGCCACGAGTGTCTCATCGGGAATGTTCACCCGGTGATGATCCTCGTACTTCTTTCGCAGACCCTGCAGGATCTGCACGGTTTCATCGATCGAAGGCGGCTCGACGACGACGGTCTGGAACCGGCGTTCGAGTGCCCCGTCCTTCTCGATGTACTTGCGATACTCGTTCAGCGTGGACGCGCCGACACACTGCAGTTCACCGCGCGCGAGTGCGGGCTTGAGCATGTTGCTCGCGTCGATGGCGCCTTCTGCAGCACCTGCGCCGACCAGCGTGTGCAGTTCGTCGATGAACAGGATGATCTGCTTGTTTTGTGCGATCTCGTTCATCACGGCCTTGAGCCGCTCTTCGAACTGTCCACGATACTTCGTGCCGGCGATGACCGCGGCCATGTCGAGCGACAGCACACGGTTGTCACGGAGCGAATCCGGGCACTCGTTGTTCGCGATCATCTGCGCGAGGCCTTCGACAATCGCGGTCTTGCCGACACCGGGTTCGCCGATGAGCACCGGGTTGTTCTTCTTGCGACGCGACAGCACTTCCATCACGCGCTCGATTTCCTTGGCGCGCCCGATGGTGGGATCGAGCTGCCCTTCCGCAGCGAGCTGCGTGAGGTCACGGCAGAAGTGATCCAGCGCGGGCGTCTTGGACTTCTTGTCGCCCTTGGCAGGGGCAGCCGATGGCGGTGCGGTACCCGCTTTCTCCGGCGGCGAGGACTGGCCAGGCTGCGACACGTCAGTGCCGAGGAGCCGGAGCGTTTCCGAGCGGGCGGCATCGAGATTCACGCCGGCATCGGTGAGAACCTGGGCAGCGATGCCCTTCTCCTCACGCAGGAGACCGAGCAGCAAATGCTCGGTGCCGACATAGCTGTGGTTGAGATCGCGCGCTTCGGCCATGGCGAGTTCCAGGACCTTCTTGGCGCGAGACGTATACGGCAGATCGGGACCCGTCGCCTGCGACGCTTTTCCCTTCTTGACCGTCTCCTCGATCTTCTGCGTGACCTCGTCGAGGTCCACGTTGAGGTTCTGCAGCACTGCTGCCGCAACGCCCTCACCCTCGCGGATGAGCCCAAGCAGGATGTGCTCGGTTCCCACGTACTCGTGGTGGAGGCGTGCTGCTTCCTCGCGGGCCATCGCGAGGACCTTGCGCACCCGCTCGGTGAAGTTGTAGCCGTTCATCGTCCCCTCAGGGTCGGGTGGAGGCGAGTCATTCGACCGCGCCCCCTTCGCTCACCAACGCCTGCCGCACGTATCGGGCGCGCGCCAGGTTGGCTTCGGCTTCTGTCAGCACACGTCCCTCGAGGTGAGCGAGATGTGCCGATTGTGCAAAGATCAGGAGCTTGTTGAGTGTGTATACACTGAGCCCAGTGATCAGTTTCAGGCCGACGGCCAGGCGAACACCACTCAGGTAATTCATCGCTTCGTCGAACGTCAGGCTCCGGGCATACCGCAAGGTGCCATACGCGCGCCACAGCTTGTCCTCGATAATATATCCGGCATCCCGCACGAGCACACGACGCGCCTCTTCCTCGCGTTCGATCACATGTCGGACGACGCGCACGAGCAGATCCTGCAACTCCTCCTCCGAGCGACCCAGCGTGGTCTGGTTGGAGAGCTGGAAGAAGTTGCCGACGACCTCACTCCCCTCGCCGTACAACCCACGATAGGTCAACCCCATCTGCTGTAGCCCGGCAAGCACTTTTCCGATCTCCTTGGTGAGGACGAGACCGGGCAGGTGAATCAGCACGGACGCCCGAAGCCCTGTCCCCGTATTCGTGGGACAGGCCGTCAGAAATCCGAACTCGCGATGATACGCGAAGGGAACCTGGGCGCCGAGTTCCCGGTCCAGTTGCCGAACGGCGTCGAAGGCCTGTGGCACTGCGAAGCCCGAACGAAGCGCCTGCAGGCGGAGGTGGTCCTCCTCATTCACCAGCAGGCCCACCGCCTCACCGAGGAACACCGCTGCACCGGTGCGCAGCGGATGCTGCTGGTCGAGCCCCGCCAGCTCCTTGCTCACCAGATGCCGCTCGTGGAGCAGCTGCCGCTCGCCAACCGCGAGCTCATCCAGGCGCACGAGCACGCTGCCGTGCAGCGCCGGAACCTGCCCGAGCGCGTCACGGACCTGCGCCAGCATCCGGAGACGCTCGCCGTCGCGGGCGCGGCCCGTGAATGCATAGCCGGTGACATTGCGGGCAAGGCGCATGCGGGTCGAGATCACCACGTCCGAGTTCGGACCGGACGCATCGAGCCAACGCACGCCACCGTCCGGCAGCAGCGACAGGTCGAGTGGGGCACGCGGCGCCGTCATTCGATCACCCGCAACCGGTCGCGCAACTCGGCGGCAAGCTCGAACTGCTCGGCGTCGACGGCACGCTTGAGGCGGTCGCGCAAATCATGCAGCGTGTCCGGCTTGGCATCGAGATGCGCCACCGGCGGCTCGTATTTCACACCCACGTGCTTGGAGCTGCCATGAAGCCGCCGCAACAGCTCCCGCAGGCTGCGCTCCATGGCGTCGTAGCAGTGCGGGCAACCCAGACGTCCGGTCGCCTTGAAATCGCGGCTGGACGAGCCACAGAACGTGCAGGAAGGCGCGTCCTCGGCCGTGGTCGCCGCCTGCTGCTGCACCGCGTGCAGGATGTCCCCGAGCGGGTGCTGCGGCATGGCGAGCGTGGTCTCCACGCCTTTGGCCGCCGCGCACTTCTCGCACAGGTGCAACTGCGTCACGGCATTCTCGACGATCCGCGTCAAGTGCACCACGGCATCCCGCTCCTTGCAGCTGTCACAGAGCATGACCGTGGTCCTCCCGGCGCTCGTTCGAATCCACCAACCTGCCTCCTTCGAGCGACAGCGCGCGATCCGCGCGCGCAGCCAGCGATTGATTGTGTGTCACTACCACAAGACCAAGCGACGTATCCCGTGCAAGTTCCGAAAACAGCTCATGCAACCGCTCCGCATTGTGCTGGTCCAGGTTGCCACTGGGCTCGTCCGCAAGCAGCAGTGCCGGACTCGCCGCCAATGCACGCGCGACTGCGGTGCGCTGCTGCTCACCGCCCGACAGGGCACCCGGACGATGATGCATGCGCGCGGCCAATCCGACACGCTCCAGCAGCGCGCCCGCCCGATCCCGAGCAGCCCGCTCGGCGGTCCCGGCAATCCGAAGCGGCATCATCACGTTCTCCAGTGCCGAAAACTCGCGCAACAGGTGATGAAACTGGAACACGAAACCGACCGTGCGATTCCGGATGGCGGCTACGGCCTCGTCGCTCAAGCCTTCGATCGCCCGCCCGCCCAGCCGTACCTTCCCCGAAGACGGCCGGTCGAGGGCACCGAGAACGTGCAGCAAGGTACTCTTCCCCGCCCCGCTCGATCCCACGATGGCGATCATCTCACCGCGCCGTACCGTGAGCGACACATCATCCAATACACGGATGATGCCACCGTCGCCGCCGCGGAAATCCTTCACCAATCCTTCCGCCTCCACGACAACCCCTGCAGTCGCGGACGGCGTCACCGGCGCATCTGGCACTGTGGTGGTCACGGAGTCACTCGTGCCGGATGGCTTCGACAGGGTAAAGCCTGGCGGCCTGCGACGCCGGGTACAGCGTGGCGAGCGCGGCAATCAGCAGGCTCGACACGATGATCAGCAGGATGTCCGAGAGCTCGGTGCTCACCGGTAAATGGTCGATGAAGTAGATCGACGGGTCGAGCTTCACGAACTGAAATCGTTCCAGCACCGCGGCGGCCGCAAGCCCCAGCGCGACGCCGCCAAATGTGCCGACAGCGCCGACGATCGTGCCCTGGTACAGGAAGATGCGACGCACCGACTTTGCAGGCAGCCCCATCGCGCGAAGGATGCCGATCTCGCGCGTCTTGTCGGAGACGATCATGGTCAACGTACTGACGATGTTGAACGCGGCGACCACCACGATCAGCAGCAGGATCACACTCATCCCGAGCTTTTCGAGCTTGAGAGCCTGAAAGAGGGACTTGTTCTCCTCCTGCCATTCCGTCGCGCGCACCGGCAGGCGCTGCGGGGAGTTGAGCGAGTCACGCAGCTGCGCGGCAACGACCATCGCGGCGTCCCGGCTGGTCGTGCGCACCTCGAGCCCCGTGACGTCCGACTCGAGCCCGGCAAAGCGCTGCGCGGCCGCGAGGTCGATGTACACGTAGTTGTCGTCGTACTCGAACATGTCGGTTGCGAACACGCCGGTCACGACGAAGTAGTCCGGGCGCGGAATGATCGATCCGGTCGACGCATTCATGTCGAGGCCGCCCATGCCGAACATGACGATCGTGTCGCCGACGTACGCGCTGAGTCGCGACGCCAGGCTCTTCCCGAGCACCGCGCCCGGCAGCGACAACCCGGGACTACTGAACGAAAAGTCGCCCATGACCGCGCGCGTGCGGATCGACGTCACGTCGAGCGGGTGCGTGCCGGCAGGCTCGATGCCGACAATCTGTGCCGCGGTCATGTACTTGCCGTTCTGATTGCGGAGCATGCCCTGCGTCTGCACGAACGGCGCAGTCGCAACGACGCCCGGTGCGGCGGCCACCTTGGCCTGCAGTGCACTCCAATCGGTGAGTCGCATGTCGCTGCCATACGGGAGCACACGGACATCGGGGCTCCCGAGCAGAATCTTCTCGCGCAGATCGTTCTGCAACCCGTTCATGACGCCCATGATGACGATGAGCGCGCTGACGCCAACCAGCACACCGCCGATCGCGATGACGCTGATGAGCGACAGCAGCCGCGACCCGCGGCGACTGCGCATGTACCGCCACGCAATGGACAGCTCGAGACGAGTCACGGGTCCGCTACTCCGGTCGCATCGTGGGGAAGAGGATCACATCGCGAATGTTGGCGCTGCCCGTCAGATACATGAACAACCGGTCGATGCCGATGCCCACGCCGCCCGTCGGGGGCATCCCGTACTCCATCGCGCGCAGATAGTCCTCATCGACGCCCGATGCCTCATCATCACCCGCATCGCGCAACCGTGCTTGCGCCTCGAATCGCTGGCGCTGATCGATCGGATCATTCAGCTCAGAGAACGCATTCGCCAGTTCCTTGCCCTTGGCGAACAGTTCGAAGCGCTCGGTGAGCCCCGGCGCGCCACGCTTGGGCTTGGCGAGTGGGGACAGCTCGATCGGGTAATCCACGACGAACGTCGGTGTATCGATGCGGGATTCGACGAGCGCCTGAAACATCTCATCCATCACCTTCGGTCGGCTGAGCGTCTCTACCTTGGGCACTCCGATACGTTCCGCGACCCCGCGCAACGTCGCATCGTCGACGCTCAACACCTCCACGCCTGCTGCGCGCGACAGCGACGGCAGCCACTCGATACGAGGGAACGGCGTTACCAGCGCTGGCGTGGCCGTCCCAACACCCGGCACCGCGCGCACGGCATCCGCTGCCGCCACGAGCAGCGATTCCACCCGCGACATCATCGTCGTGTAGTCCGCATAGGCTTCGTAGAATTCGAGCATCGTGAACTCCGGATTGTGCGTCCGGTCGATGCCTTCATTGCGGAAGTCATGCCCGATCTCGTATACCCGCTCGAAGCCACCGACGATGAGCCGCTTGAGATAGAGCTCGTCGGCGATGCGCAAGTACAATGGCATGTCGAGCGCGTTGTGATGCGTCACGAAGGGACGCGCGGCCGCGCCACCGTACAGGGGCTGCAGCACCGGAGTCTCCACTTCGAGATAGCCGAGCCCGTCGAGATGCCCGCGAATGGTGCGCGTCAGTAACGAGCGCGCGCGAAAGAGCGCGCGGACTTCGGGGTGCACCGCGAGATCGGCGTAGCGCTGGCGTGCGCGCTGTTCCGTATCCGCGAAGGTCGAGTACCGCACCGTCTCGCCCTCGACCAGGGCCTCCTTGCCATACGGCAGTGCGCGCAACGACTTGGCGAGCATGGTGATCGACGTGACCCGCACCGTTGCCTCGCCAGTGCGCGTGCGCATCATCGTGCCCTCCACACCGGTCCAGTCTCCCAGGTCGAAGTCGGCAAGCGATGCCCAGACCGCCTCCCCGAGATCGTCGCGACGCATGTACAGCTGCACGCGCCCGTCCATGTCGGCGATGTGCGCAAACGCCGTCTTGCCCTGGCTGCGCCATGACACCAACCGTCCGGCAACGAGCACGGCAGGCCCCTCGTCGGCGGCACCCAGCGCAGCGACAGCTTCGGCCGCCGTGTGCGAACGGTCGAACGAATAGGCGAACGGCTCCGTCCCTGCTGCGCGCATGCGATCCAGCTTGTCGCGCCGCGCCTGCATCACGAAGTTCAGCTCTTCACTCATGCGCCACCCTCGGCACCCGTTTCGCTTTCGAGCTTGAGGTACGCCTGGATGAACGGATCGATGCCGCCGTCCATCACCTTGGCGACGTCGGGCATCTTCAGTTCGGTGCGGTGATCATTGACCATGGTGTAGGGCTGGAAGACGTAGCTGCGGATCTGACTGCCGAACGACACGTCCTGCTTGTTGGCATCCATCGCTGCCTTCACCGCGGCCTGCTTCTCGATCTCGACCTGATACAGCCGGTTCTTCAGCTGCTTCATGGCCGTCTCCTTGTTCTTGAACTGCGAGCGCTGCGCCTGCGACTGCGTCACGATGCCGGATGGCAAGTGCGTGATGCGCACGGCCGATGACGTCTTGTTGACGTGTTGTCCGCCTGCACCGGACGCGCGGTACACGTCGATCTTGAGGTCGTCATCGCGGATCTCGATGTTGATCTCCTCGTTGACGACGGGATAGATGAACACCGACGCGAAGCTCGTATGGCGCCGGGCCTGTGAATCGAAAGGAGAGATGCGCACGAGACGATGCACGCCGGACTCCGCCCGCAGGAAGCCGAACGCGGAGTTGCCCTTGATTTCCATCACCGCGCCCTTGATGCCGGCTTCCTCGCCCTCGCTGAGGTCGAGCATCTCGATCTCGAATCCCTTTCGCTCGGCCCAACGCGTGTACATGCGCATCAACATCTCGGCCCAATCCTGCGCTTCGGTGCCGCCAGCGCCGGCCGAGATCTCGATCTGCGCGTCGCGGAAATCGTCGCGGCCGCGCAGCAGGGTACGCAGCTCGAATGCGTCGAGCTCTTCGGCGATGCGCTCCACCTCGGCATCGAGATCCCGCGACATCCCGAGGTCGGTTTCCGTGTCGAGCAGCTCGGCCAGCTCGCCCGCGGAGCGCACGCGCGCGTCGAGCGCATCCCACGGCTCGACCCAACCCTTGAGCGACTTCACCTGCTGCACGATGTCGCGCGCGTGGTCCTGATCGTTCCAGAACGCGCTCTCCGACATCTCGCTCTCGTACGAGTTCAGCGTCGAGCGTTTCTGCTCGACGTCAAAGATACCTCCGCATGTCCGCAAGCCGTTCCTCTGCCCGCGCCAACACTTTCCCGCGCTCGCCGTCCTGCATGTCCCGCCTCCACGTACGACGCGAGCCGCCCTCCGCGTGGGAAAGCGGCTCTGCAGTCCGTCCGGATGTAAGATCTGGTCAGCACCGGCACGGTGCGGACAACGCCGGAAAGATAGCCGGGGAGAACCCGTCGGAACAGCACGTCAGAAGAGCTTGCGACCGCCGCCGAGGATGTCGTTGAGGGCGTCCTGGAAGTGCGGCGACCCGTCCGCGAGTTCGCGGCCGACTTGCTCGACGTATTCCTCGTAGCTCTTCTTGATTTCATCGCGAAAAAGCTGTCGCAGCGTGCCGTCCCGCAGCCCCTCCTCACGCTTCTGGGGATGGTACGCGACGAGATCGGAGACCAGTGCACGTGCAAGTCGACGTGCGCGCTGGCCGGGGTCTGCGTTGAGGAACGGATTGATCGGACGACGGGCGGGCGTGGGCATAGGCGATGTCGCCATCGCCGACGCCATCGCGGACGTCATCGTCGCCGGAGGGGGGGAGGCGGATGGCTCGGCAACAGCGGCGAGGGCCGGGGTCGACGTGCGTGCCGGGGCTCCACGCGATGCAGCGGCCATCCCCGTCATGCCCATCATGCCCGCAGGGACCGGAGGTGTCATGAAAGCCGGCGCGACCGGCGCAGGCGCCGCGGCCGCCGAACTGACTGACGGTGTTGGCGCCGCGAACGACCTCGCCGATGACGTTGCTGCCGGCGTATTGCGATGGCCGGCGTTCCCACCGTTGCCTACGCTCGCGATGAACCCCTGCTGCACAGCACCGGTCGAACCCGGCGTGATCGACACGGGCAGCGTGCCCGCCGAAATGCCGATCACGCCCCCGCACACCGAGCAGCGTGCGCGCACGCCAGTGGACGGAACCTTTGCTGGGTCGACGCGAAAGACCGAGCGACAATCGGGACAGGAAACCGTCATACGCCGGCTCCCCCGGCCGCACCACCCGTGGCTCCACCTGCGGCACTACCGCTGCGAAGTCCGAATCGCTCGCGCATGACGTCCGCCCCGAGTGCGCTCTCGAGCGGTGGCGCTGCTTCCTCGCGTCGCCGATCGACTGTCCACACGGATCCCGACAGGGACTTTGCGTAGGTCTTCATCTCGGTTGCCAATTCACTGACCTCGATTCCACGTGTGAAACGACGGCGCTGGTTGGTCACGACACCGATGGACAGGGTCATCAGGGGAACTCGATGCAACTGACCGCGTCGATCCTTGCCGAAGAAATATCCCACCCCGCGGTCCTGCTCGGAATACTGCAGCGGAATCAATTCGTCGAAGGTTCGAATGACCTCGTCGCACACCATCGCCATGCTCGTCGCCGGTACCGTGTACAAGAAGTCGTCGCCACCAATATGCCCGACGAAGCCCATCTCGCCACACAGACCTTTCACGACGTCATGCAGAATGCGCGCAACGAGCCGAATGACGTTGTCGCCGTGGTGGTAGCCATACCGGTCATTGAACTCCTTGAAGTGATCGAGGTCCGCATAGCACGCCGCGAACTTCTCCCCGGACCGAACCCGGCGCGCCAGCTCCGCCTCGATCTCGCGCGTCCCGGGAAGTCGCGTGGAGGGGTGCACATCGGTGTCACGATCGCTGCGACGCAGCAACGCCCCGAGGCGCACCGACGCTTCGACTTCGTCGACATCCGATCGCAGCACTTCGTCAGCGCCGGCGACGAACGCTTCGCCAAAGCGCGAGGGTGGGACGATCATGACGATCGGTACGATGGCGGTGAAGGAGTCGCGTTTGAGTCGACGACATGTGTCCAGCGCCTCGTCCTGCCATGCGAGGTCGCCGCACCCGTTCACGACGATGCTCCGCGGTCGGGCACGCAGGGCGTGCGCGACCACCGTGGCCGGATCCGCCAGGAAATCCGGGATCATGGCCGCAGAGCGCCACCACACCTCCAACCACGCCGGTAGCTCCCCTGTCTTGGACAGGAGCAGCACGGGTTCGTTGGGCGGTGTTTGCTCCGTCATGCGTGATCTGGTGCTGGTGGCCACGGATGCACTTCGCAGAATAGCGCGAATGCATGGGGCTGCATCCCCAGGGTACGACGATCAACCCTTCGTTCTCGGCACGGTGTGTCACAGATCACTGGATCGGGCTGGGCACGTAACCGTCCTGCGCCCTGCGGTTCACCCGGCTCTGCAAGCCCGGCTGATCGCCGGCGACCGTTTCAGTCGGGTAGCCGTCCAGCAGGCACGAACCGAAGGCTCGTCCGAATCGTGCGCACGTTGTCTGCCGGGTCGCCGACCAGCGAGACGCGCGATTCGATTCCGTCGATCCGCAGGCCTACCAGGCCCGCGCCCCCAGAACGCCGTATGCGAACATTGATGTACGCGTCGATGAAACTTGCGAGATGATTTGCACCGACGATGGTCAGGATATTGGTCTTGCGCTGGTTGCTGCGATTGGCGGCAGATACGGCACCTTTGTACTCGCCTTTCTGCAGGCTCGCGTCGCGCCAGCTCCACCGGAACTGATCTCCCCACGCGCGGGCCGCGTAGAACGCGAGCGCGCGTTGGTACTCCGGGCTCGAGACCGCAGGGGTCACGGCCGGGTCATTCCAGTACGTCTGCCGTGCAAGCAGCCAGCTCTGCCCGTTGAACGTCTGCAAGTCCGTCTCGGGATCGAGGACGCCTCCAGGCACGACGTCGTACTGGCCACTCGCGTCGAAACGCTCCAGATCCTCGTAGTACATCCACGGACCGACTGGAAACGACCCGCCAAAGGTCTTACGCGCCGAGTTTGCTGCGATCGACTGGTAGCTGCGGATGCTGCGGTTCACGTCACGCTGGGCCTCCAGCGCCTGCACGAGCAGGTAGCCCTCCGCCAGTGCGTACGCGACGCTTCGCTGCTGTCCGAGCGAGGCTTGCCCCGCACCCGGTACGATCAGTGAGGCCAAGGGCGCCCACCACGGTGCGCGTTTCGGGCTGCGCGGCTGGATCGAACTACCTCCGAGCGTAGCGAACTCGGTCTCTGCACCGACCCGCACGCTTCCAGAGACGCTATCCGAGACGCTTTCCGGCCGAATGAGCAGTGAACGTGCGGCCAGAGACTCCTGCGACCCGGCGGGTGACGCGCCGGCGAGCGCGAAAACCGAGAGTGCAACGCGCACGACAAGCGCCCCGAGACACCGACGATCGCGCAACGGAGTCCAGCCTCGCGCGCCAGGGAGATTTCGTGTCTTGGCCGATCCGGTCATCAGAATCGAAGGCGGAGGGCCACGTACGTCGGCGGGGCTTCGCCGAGCTGCGACGAGAAGCGATCGAAACGACGTGACAGGTCAAGACCGAAAGGCCCCTGCTGCAGGGTGAAACCGATCGAGGGTCCACCGCCTTCACCGCTGATCTGTTTGTAACCGACGGACAGAAAGAGCTGATCGCGATAGCCGACCACTGCGCCCGCCGCCTGCGCGTTCGCCGCTTCAGCCTGGATGACGTCGGCGCTCAGGTCGAGTGTTCCTCCGGCTTCGGCGAAGCTCTCCAGCGGGAGGCGCGTGCGAACGCCGAACTGGATCGTGCGCGGGAGCCTGTCGGCCTGCTCCTTGTCCTTGAACTGCAGCGGCTGCCCGACGTTGCGGACCGTAAGGCCGAGGGTCGTGCGCAACCGGTCTGGCAGGCGATACTGCGCACCGACATCCAGAGCATTGGAGCTGCCGAACACTTCGGCGACGCCGTCGCACAGACCAGAGCACTGCTGGCTGAACACGAGGTATTTGTACGAAAGTCCGGCACTGAGTCGCTTGCCGATCGGTGACGCGTACGACGCGCCGATCAGGTAATTGCGTGTCGTGATCGTACCCGTCGTGACCGCAGCGCTATCGGTGCGGAAGAATGTGCCATAGTCGAACAGGTAAGCGCCCAGTGCGAACGTCCCGAGCTTGGCGGACGGAGCTGCTCCCGCGAGCATGAACACGTTCCCGGCAATGCTGCGCACGTTGTGAAAGGCGAGTTCACGCTTCGCCATGCGTGCCAGGGATGCCGCGTTCCACCAGATACCTTCGGTGCCGAGCGTGCTGTCGGCGGCTACAGCCTCACCACGCCCGACGGACCGCGCGCCAAAGGGAACGAGCAGGAACGCGCCGCCCTGAGCCTTCGCGGCGTCCGCTGAAGCGAACCCCAGTGCGAGCCACAGCACCGACGCGCGAAAGCCGACGCGCAAGGCAGACCGTGCGATATGCAACGCGGTATGCGACGCGGTACGCAGCCCAGCGTGCAGTGCTTCACGCCCGATCAGTGGGATCTCCATACCCGAGGCGCCGCACGGCACTCTGGTTACGCCGCCAGTTGGGCAGCACCTTCACCCAGAGGTCGAGATAGACGGACTGGCCCACGAACTTCTCGATTTTCTCGCGTGACACTCGCCCAAGCTTTTTGATCTGTTGTCCGTTGGCGCCGATCACGATGCGTTTCTGACTGTCCCGTTCGACATGGAG
>DASQZA010000418.1:0-8091 GCA_035638935.1 Gemmatimonas sp.
GATCGTGCCACCTCCTCGCGTGGCAGGCCGAAATGGGTCGTACCATCGCGAATGACGTATTCGGTGCCGCACACCGGGCAGCCGAGCGTACCATCGAGCACGACACGCGCTTCCGTGCGATCGGCGGCAAGCACCAGCCACGTGTCCTCATGATCCCCGGGACAGCGAAACAGATCGGCAAGTTCGACGTGCATGCCGGAAGATACGCCGTCGCGCCCTCGGAACTCAGCTCGCCGACAGTCTCAGCTCGTCGATGTTCACCGTCGCCGGGCGCGTGGCGGCCCAGAGCACTGCCTCTGCAACATCCGTCGCTCGCAGCATCTCCGCACGCTTCGCGAAGCCGGGCGAATTGTCAGGGTCGACCGGATCCCAGATCGGCGTATCGGTCGCGGCGGGCGAGATCAGCGTGGTGCGCACTCCCGTACCGCGCAGTTCGGCACGCAGCACCTCGTGCATGCCGCGTTGGCCGTACTTGCTGGCCGAGTATGCACCGTTGCCCGGAAATGCAGTGCGGTCGGCGATCGAGCCGAGCGTGATGATGTGCCCGCTGCCGCGCTCGCGCATCGCCGGCAGGAATGCACGCAACAGCCGGAATGGTGCGATGAGATTCGCCTGTACCGCGCGTTCGAACTCGGCGACATCCATGCGGTCGAGCGCACCGAGCGGAAACAACCCTGCATTGTTCACCAGCACATCGGGCGCACCATCGCCTTGTGCGGCAATTGCGGTCACCACTGCCGCCACCTCGGCAGGGCTGGTGACATCGCAGACATGTGCCACCGCGTCCGTGCCGATCGCGCGAGCGGCAGACTGCAAATCGCCAGGCGTGCGGGCGATCAGGTGGACCCGCGCACCGGCCGCCGCCAGCGCCGTCGCGGTGGCGAGGCCGATGCCCCGGGACGCACCCGTGACGAGTGCGGTGCGCCCCACGAGCGCGTGCGACTGCGATGCCCTGGACGGGTGCGACGTCGGTTGCGCCGCGTTGGCCGACACGTCAGTACGTCGACGCCGGCGAATGTGCGAGCCGAAGGAACTCACTCCGAGTTTTCGCGTCGTCGCGGAACTCGCCGCGCAGCGACGATGTGATGGTGCGGGCACCCTGCTTCTCCACGCCACGCATCATCATGCAAAGGTGCACCGCGTCGATCACCACGCCCACTCCACGCGGCTGCAGCACTTCCTCGATCGCGTTGGCAATCTGCTCACCGAGCCGCTCCTGCACCTGCAGACGGCGGGCGAATACATCGACGACACGGGGAAGCTTGGACAGCCCGACGATGTGACCGTTCGGGATGTACGCGATGTGCACCTTCCCGAAAAACGGCAGCATGTGATGCTCGCACATCGAATACATCTCGATGTCGCGCACCATCACCATGTTCTCGTGCGCCTCCTCGAACAACGCGTCGCCGATCACCTCGCGTGCGCTCTGGTCGTAGCCGCGCGTCAGCCACGCCAGCGACTTCGCGACACGGCTCGGCGTCTTGAGCAACCCCTCGCGATCGGGATCTTCGCCCACCAGCTCGAGCTGGCGGCGGATGATCTCCTCGAATTCCGCCGAGTGTTCGCCGGTCAGCTCGAGGTCGTCGGGATCGACGGTCGTGAATGCGCCCATGCCGGGCCTTGGCTGAATCATGCTGCGGCTACTCCCCTTCGTATTCGACATAATTGTTCTCGGTTTCCCAAAGGCGCAGCCGCACCAGGCGTCCCGGCGCGACGACGGGCGCGAGCACGCGCCACATGGCTACCACAACATTCTCGGTGGTGGGAATTGTTCCGAGCATGTAGGGCACGTCGATGTTGAAATTGCGGTGATCCGTCTGGTCGATGACTTCCCGCTCCACCACGTCGCGCAGCATCCCGAGGTCGATGACGTAGCCGCTCCGTTCGTCGATCGGACCCTTGACGGAGACCTCGAGCTTGTAGTTGTGACCATGCCAGTTCGGATTGTTGCACTTCCCGAACAGACGGGTGTTCTCGTCGTCGGACAACGACGGATTGTGAACGCGGTGCGCAGCATTGAAGCGCAGCAGCCGCGTGACGGTGACCAGTGCCATGAGGTTCCGATTGAGGACTCCGAGTCGCAGGCCAAGCAGAGCAGCCCGCGCCTTGGTCAACGGTACCCCACCTGCACCCGTTCCCTCCCCTCAGGACTGGGGCGCACGCCGGGGCTCGGCAAGCTCGATCACGGGTATCCAGGCAAAGCGTCAACGATTGCCCGAATGATCCGGGAACATCGCGGAACTTCCGGGAACGACGAAGGCCCTGCGAGCGCAGGGCCTTCGTGCAAATGAACGGGAACGAAGAGGGGATCTTGAAGCCCAAAGAATACTGATAAGCCTCTCACCACGCTTTCGCCTTCCCCGCACTGGGGCATGACGTTCACCCGGTTTGTTGAAGCTTTTCTAAGGACTTATCGGCTCAAGAAGTAAATCTCTCCGCCCCGAACGACGTGTCTTGCAACGTGCTATTTTGCAATCATACCACCAGCGCCATCCGGCGCGCAATCGGACTACCCGCATGGATGGCTATGTAATCGCGGCGATCGTGATGCTCGTCGCATGGGCAGGTATCACCATTACGACTGACGCTCCCGGATGGATACATCTCCTGCTCACCGGCGGCGTGTTCGTGTTGATCTGGCGTATTGTCGTTCGTGATACACCGAGCGGCCCTAAGAGTTCTGGCGGACGCGCACCGAAGTAATGCAACTTGAAACGCAAACTGCGCGCCGCGCGCGCGGTCTCTGCGTGTCAGATTTCCCAGTTGGACAGCACCATGCCCTCGGACGGCGGCGTCTCCGTCCAACCATGTGCACTCATTCGCAGATCGGTCCACCGTACCCGCGCGCCGAGTGAGACGAGCGTCCGGTACGCGTCCGGATAGTCTCCCTGAAGTCTGATCGCGACGCGGCGAGTGCCCGTGCGCCGCGCGGTGTCGGCAAGCACCCCGAGCATCACCGGGAGATCGGAGGAGCGCGACAGCACCAGCTTGAGCACACGCAGCTCGTCGCGCGTGCGCCCCTCGACGAGTGGGACGGTGTGACAGAGCGCGAATCCTGTCGGCGCCGCTGCAGGCCCGATCATCAGCGTGTCGCCGAGTGCCAACCGGTCCGTGAGCTCGATTTCACGGGTGAAGTCATAGCCCGGCATGACACGCGTCGTCAGGTCGCGACAGGCACCGATCGCCACTTCTTTCTCCAACCCGTGCAATCGCGACAGCTGTGACGCGCCGTGATCGCTGAACGTGGCGTCGAGCGTCAGCGTGATGGTGAGATGGCCCGGCACGAACCCGAGGTTCGAGTAGAAGCCGATGTTGTCCATGGTGCGCGGCATCGTTTCGAGCCCGATGACCCGCACGTTGCGCTGGCGCAGCCAGCTCATGCCACTCGCCACGATGGTCTTGCCCAGACCATTGCCCTGATTGTCCGGACGCACGCAGAGCGGGCCCATCCATCCTTCCGTGCCGGAATGATGCACGATGTTGAACGCCACGATGCGACCACGCTCATCGCGCCAGCACAGGGCGCCATCGCCGGCATCTTCGATGGCGTAGCGCCAGATCGCGGGGTTCAGTGCGGGCACACGGACGCCCGTCAGCCCGTCACGGCGGTATCGCTCCGTGAACGCCTCGGTGAACACCTCGTTCAGCGCATCGATGTCTGCTACCGTGGCGACCTGTGGCCCGATGGTCGACCGCGGATTGCGCCATACGCGCGGGGTGGCAGTCATAGAGCCAGCTGCGGCATGACATCCTCGAAACCACCGGCAGTGTCGTCGACACCATTGGACATGCCGTTCGACATGCCGTTCGACATGCCGTTCGACATGCCGTTCGACATGCCATCGAAGTCCGCTCCGATGGAATCGGCGCCGCGCACGACACTGCTGGCGCCGCGCGCCTCGTCGAAGCGCACGAGCAGCACCCGATCCAGTCCTTCGCGAACCTGTTCGATGTGCGTAATCACGATGACCTGTTCGAAACGATCGTTCAGTCGACGGAGCAACTCCACCACGTTACCACGACGCGTATCATCCAGCGACCCGAAGATCTCGTCGAGGATGAGCAGCGAGAACGACAGCCCGGCCCGCTCGGCGATCATCTGCGAGATGGCGAGACGGAGCACGAGATTGCACAGATCTTCCTCGCCGCCGGAGATGACGGGCTTTGGAACTCCGTCCTCCATCACGAGCAAGTTGTAATCCTCGTCGAACTCGAGCGAGTTGTACCGGCCATCCGTGAGCGTCTCGAGAAAACCACTCGCGATCTCTGCCAGTTCCGGGCGCAGCTGGAAGTTGAGGTCTGTGCGGAGATCCGAAAATGCACGGTCGAGCTCGTCGTGCATCCGCTTGTCGAGCTCCAGCTCGTCGAGTCGGATCTGCAGTCGCGACAGCTCGCGACGGCTTCGTTCCGCAGCCTCCAGCTCACCATGCGCGCGCGCGGCGTCGGCCGATGCGCTCAGCGCTTCCAGCTCGGCGCGACGGGCGTCGACAGCGGCGCGATCGTGCGCGACACGCACGGCCTGAAAGCCTGCCTCGTCCTGCCCGCCACCGGATCGCTGGCCCTCGAAGTTCACGAGCCGCTCGCGCGCTGCCTCGTGCATCGTGCGCTGCCGTTCGCGCTCGGTTCGTGTCGCCGACTCCCGCTCCACCAGGCCACCGAGCCGTGCGGCCCTGGTGCTCGTCTCCGCAAGCATCGCCACCTCGTCACGCAGCGCGCCATGCCGGCCGGCGTCATATCCCATCGGCAATGCCGCCAGCGCGGACCGCGCCTCTTCGAGTCGCCTGACCGCACTTGCGCGCTGATCGACGATCGTCGTGCGCTCGGCAAGTGCTGCCTGAATACGCGCCAGACGTCGCTCTGCAGCCACGACGTCGGCCGACGCGGCACGACGCTGCTCCTCGAGCCCCTCGATCGCTGCCGGAGGCTTGGCCAGTTGCTCCATACGCTGACGATAGTAGTTGCCGTCGGTGCGCACCGTCTCGACCTGCTCGGTGAGGAGCTCGAGCACTCCCTTGTACGAAGCGCCAAGTGGACGCCCGCACGTCGGGCACGGACTCTCTTCCCCAAGCCCCTCCAGCGTCTGGCGCTGATGGTCGAGGTCGCTGTATTGGGTGCGGAGCGCTTCGAGCCGCGTCTCCGCTTCCTGCCGGTCGCGCGTCCATGCCGTGCGCTGCGTTTCGAGCCCCGCTTCGATCGTGGCCATCGCAGCGCGCGCTGCATTCACGACGCCTTGCGTCTCGACTTCCAGCGCCGGCGCACTCTCGAGGCGCGTCGCACGGTCCGCGAGCTTCGCTTCCTCATCGGCGATGCCCTTCACGCGCTCGATGAGTCCTTGGCGCCGCGCTTCTGCTGCGGCAAGACGATCGAGCGTCGCCAGCTCGGAGCGCAGCGAGGGGAGCGGCTGCAGCAGCAGCTGCAATGGAGTCAGCTCGCGCTGTGCAGCCTCGATGGCATCGAGTTCGCGCGTGAGTCGTTCCACCTCACGCGCCGTGGTGAGTGCCTCGTGCTCGGCAACCCGCAGGTCGGAGAGCAGCTTCTGCATGCGCTCACGTTCGGCCTGTGCGTCGAGCCAGCGCGGCACGATCTCCGCGAGCCGGGTGGCCGCGGCGACGCGCGTTTCCTCCGTTTCGGCTGCACGCGTGCGGACGACCGCAATTCGCGCTTCGGCTTCCGAGACCATGCGCCACACCGCATCGGTGTCGGGCATGCCCTGCTTCAGGCCATTGATCTCCGCCGTCAGTGCGCGCCGGCGTTCGCGCACGAGCTCCTGCGCACCGCTGATGCGATCGTAACCCAAGACGCGCGACAGAAACCGCGCGCGCTCGGCCGGCCCGAGCGCGGACATGACGTCGAGCTCTTTCTGCCCGGTGAAGTAGGTGTGAAAGAACTCGGCGCGCGTCATGCCCAGCCGCCGCTGCACCAGCTCCGACACACCCGTGATCGTATTCGCGATCGGTGTTTCACCGCCGTCGAGAAAACACTCGGCGCTCGTGAGTCCGCGCACGACGCGGTAGCGGTGGCCCGCCAGCGTGAACTCGAGTTCCACGCGCACCGGCGACTTGGGCTGCGCGCGGGTGAAGCGGATCGAGTCACGCGTGCCGCGCGCCGCCGCGTTGCCGTACAACGCCCACGCAATGGCCTCGAGCAACGTCGACTTGCCGGACCCGTTGGGACCGATGATGCCGGTCAGCCCCTCGTCGAACGCGACACGCGAATCGGCATGCTGCCGGAAGTTCTGCAGGCGCAGCGAGTGCAAGCGCATGGCGTCAGCCCTCGACCATCGGCATCGACGCAGACACCGCTTCTTCGGCCTGCTTGAGGTAGCGGAGACCGAGCGCGACGAGCTGGTCACGATCGATTCCGGGCTGCAGGGGCCGTTCCTTTAGCCGGTCCGCGACCATGTCCGCGAGCGTCGCGCGTTTGCCAGGCGCACCTTCACCCTTCTTCCGCGCGAGAATCTCGGGGCGGCGCGTGTCGAGGTGGAAGTGCATCGCACGACGGCGGTACTCCCGCAGCGCGGCATGATCGAGTTCGCGTACGACGTGCCGGGCGATGTTGCGCACGAGCAGCCGCACGACGCGCTCGTCGATGCCACCCGGCGCCGTGTCCACGCGTGACTGCACGGCGGAATTGACCTCGACCGCACCCATGCCCGACGCGTCGATGGGCTCGAGGTCGAGCAGTGGACGCGAGGGAGCGACAGGATGGAAGCGATGCTCGCCCGTCACGAGATCGTGCTCGATGAAACCCTTGCCGCGCACACCCTGGGCCCGCTCCTCGGCGAGCTCTCCCCACGGGTTGCTGCTCGTGTAATCGATGGAGCCGCTGTAATACGCCCGCGGCGCAACTTCGCGGTACACGTGGTAGTGCCCCAGCGCGACGTAACTCCATGCGTCGGCGTGGAGGTCACCGGCGGGAATCTCGATCGCGGCACGCTCGGCGCCGGCGGCGGATTCCGGCAACACTCCCGCGATCTCTCCATGCAGCAGCAGCACCGTGTGTTGGACGCCTGCCGGCGGCACCATCGGCGGGCGGTCAATTCCCGGCACATCCGGCACGGCGAGCACCGCCAGCGAACGCGACGGGAAGCTGAACAGCTCGGCCTTCGCATCGGCGACGTGCACACCGATTTCGCGGAACAGCCGCAGGATGCAGCCCGTGTCGGAGGTGCGCGGTGCATCGTGATTGCCGGCCACCATCACGATCGGCGTGTCGGGTAGTCGGTCGCGCAGTTGCGAGAACGCACGGAACGCGTGCAGGATCGCGGGATTCGAAGGGCGAACAGTGTGAAACACGTCACCACCGATCACGATGACGTCGGGCGCCAGGTCGATGATCTGATTGATCGCGCGACTCGCTGTCGCCGCCACGTCCGCCTCACGCTGGTTGATTCCCGTCGGCGTGAGACGCTGGTACTGGCGGAAGCCGAGATGCAGATCGGCGAGGTGGACGAGGCGCATGGGGGAAGAATAAGCCAGTCGCCAGGCGCCAGACGCCAGGCGCCAGTTGGATGACAGTCGCCAGTCTCCAGTTCGACTGGCGACTGGCGTCTGGCATCTGGCATCCAACTGGCGTCTGGCGTCTGGCGCCTGGCGTCTTACCTCACGCGTACCCGCTGCTCGATCCGCATCTCAAGCAGCATCGGTGTCGCGGGCCCGGCCGGGCCGGACGCGACCTCGGATTGTGCGTCGATCACGGTTCGCGCATCGACGATCCAGGCGCGCTGCCGGTCGACGAGGAACACGCCACTCATCGTGCCAGCCGTGATCACGCGCGTGCCGGCCGGCATCTCGCGCACCGCGCCATCGCGCTCCAGGGTGCCGGTCATCGAGATCCAGGCATCGCGGCCACCGCGTGCGAGCGAGTCGAGGCGAAACGCCGCCCGCACGACGCCGTCTGCCCGGAAACCGCTCATTGCCACCGATGGCAACGCGATGTCGCGCACCCAACGATGCCCCACGCTCACGGCATGATCGGGCAGCATGCCGGCCATGGACACGAGCGTGGCACCGAGCTCCATGTCATCCGCCGTGGCGTCGTTGACGCGCATGGTGCGCGTGCGGGTGGCGCCAGACGGCACCATGCGCG
>DASQZA010000419.1:0-4845 GCA_035638935.1 Gemmatimonas sp.
CGCGCATCGATCGGTCTGATGTCTGGTACGACGGTGACGGCGGTCGGGCCCACGCAGACGTTCAGTGTGCTGCCGCTGCTGCAGCCATAAGCAGCGCAAGTCTCCTTCGCAGGTCGGCGATGCACGGAGGTGACAACGAAGGGCCCCGGAAAGTGATCTCCGGGGCCCTTCGTTGTCACCTCCGTGCATCAGGGCCTGATCACCCTTCGTGCAGCACCACCATGGGGTCTGCCTTTGCAGCGCGACGAGCAGGGCCGATCGTGGCGAGGAGTGCGACGACGCCCGTGATGGCGACCACGGTGGCGAAAGTCGGGAGGTCGGTGGGAGTGACGCCCTCGAGCATCCCGCGCAGCGCGCGCGTCAGCACGAGTGCACCCGCGACGCCAGCCACGAGCCCGACGACGGTCTGCGCGATCGCGCCACGAACGCCGAGCAGAACGAGCTGGCGCGGTGCTGCGCCGAGTGCGGCACGAATGCCGAACTCGTGCGAGCGAGCTGCGACGATCTGCGCGACGATGCCGAACACACCGATCGCCGCGAGTCCGAGCGCCAGCATGCCGAATAGTGTCAGCAACCCCATCGCGAAGCGCGGCTCGGCGATCGAGGCGTTGAGCACATCGTCCATCGTGTGCACATCGGAGATCGGGAGGCGAGCATCCATCCCGCGGACGACACCACGGATGGCGGGCGCGAGTGCGAGTGGGTCGGCGCCCGTGCGCACCACGAGGCTGAAGCTGCGCGTCGTGTTGCCGGGCGCGGTCGCAAACTGCCCGACCGTTGCATAGAACTGTGCTTTGACCTCGGTCGTGAGCCCGTTGTGCCGCACGTTGCCGACGACGCCGACGATCCGATAGGCCTTTTCGGGCGCGGACCCGCCCACCATCACTCGGCGCCCGATCGGATCGCGGTCAGGCAGGTAGAGTTCGACGAAGCGCTCGTTCACGACCATGGCGAGGGGCGCGTCCATGCCGTCACGTGCATCGAGCACGCGGCCCCGTCGCAGCGCGAGCCCCATCGCCTCGAAGTATCCTGGGCCGACGACCTGCCAGTCCGCCGGCGCACTCCCATGCGGTGGTACGTACCCTTCGATGCCGAGGCCCCAGTCTCCCATGGGGCCGGACAGCGGAAGGTTCCGAACCGTGCCGACGGCTGTGACGCCCGGCAACGCCTGCACCTGGCGCGTCAGTTCACGATGAAAGCGCTCGACCGCAACCGAATCCGGATAGAAAGCCGCGGGCGTCGACAACCGCATCGTGAGTACTCCCGCCGGTCGAATACCCGCATCGACCGACAGCAGTGACGATACCGTGCGTACCATGAGTCCCGCCCCGCACACGAGCACCAGCGCCAGTGCGATCTCCGTACTTACGAGCGCCTGTCGCCAGCGCAGTCTCGATACGCCGGTCGTCGCGCCACGCCCACCGTCCTTTAGGTCGCCCGTCGGGGACACATGGCTTGCCTGCAATGCGGGAAGCACGCCTGCGATCACCGCCGCGCACGCCGTGCTGGCGAGCGCGAACAGGAGCACCGTCGCGTCCAGCCGTGCTTCGTCGAAACGTGGCAGGTCGCCCGGGGCCGTGGCACGAACGACCGCGACGCCTATGGCCGAGAGTACGATGCCGAGTGCACCGCCTGCGCAAGCAAGCACCACGCTCTCGGTGAGCAGTTGCCTCGACAACCGGGCAGGAGTGGCTCCGAGCGCCACACGAACCGCCAACTCCCGCCGCCGCGCTTCCCCGCGCACCAGCAGCAACCCGGCGACATTCGCGCACGCGATCAGCAGCACGAAGCCGACCGCGCCGAACACCACGAGCAGCGTCGTGCGAATGCGCCCCGTCACTTGTGCCGCGACCGGCACGGTGAACGCGCGGAACTGCATCTCGGCGGGCACACTTCCATCGGCGACGCGGGCTGCGAAGAACGCCTGCAGCTGCTGGTCAGCTTGCGCGGACGTTGCGCCAGGAGCGAGACGTGCAACCCCATAGAACCCATGGCTCCCGCCACCGGGAGAAAATGCCGGACCTGGCATAGCACCGTTGCGCTCGGCGTCCGTCGCCAGCGGTCGCCATGCGAGTGTCGGCCCGTCACCGCCGAAGTCGAGGGGCAGACGAAAGCCCTCGGGCATGACGCCGATGATCGTCGCGGCCTGTCCATTCACCTGCATGGTGCGGCCGACTACACTGGTGTCGCTTTGGTATCGCCGCTGCCAGAGCGCGTGACTCAGCATGATGACGTTGCTGCCGTTTGGCCGATCCTCTTCCGCGGTGAAGACACGCCCGAGCAGGGGCGACGCACCCAGGATGTCGAACACATCCTGTTGGACGAGACCGACGCGCACGCGTTCGGGCTGGTCGCCTTCGGTGAGATTCACGACGCCGTCGCTGAAGATCGCGGCATTTGCGATAGCCGGAATCTCCGTCTCGTACGCCTCGTACTCGTCGTACGAAAGCCACGTGCGGTCGAACCCCTTCCATGCGCTCCAGATCATCACGAGGCTGTTGCTGTCGCGGTACGGCAGTGGTGCGACGAGCACCGCCTTGACGACGCTGAAGAGCGTGGTGCTCGCAGCGATGCCGAGTGCCAGAGTCAGGACGGCGACCAGCGTGAACAGCGGCCGGCGGCGCAGTGACCGGCGCGCATGTCGAATATCCGGTGCCAGGTCATTGAACCAGCGTGTGCCGCGTGCATCGCGGGCTGCGTTCTGGAACTGCAACGTGCCTCCGTGGTGGATGTCGCCATCGGCCGTGAGACAGTCCCTCGGGGCCAAAGGGTTTGAATCACTGGTGGAGCCATCGTCGCAGCGCGCGGCTTCTGACAGCCTCCGCCAGCGCGCAGTCGCCGAGAGCGCCATCGCCCCGTCTGGCGCGCAACCCGATGCAGGAGGGCCTTCCGCTGCGCCCGTCCCGCACGCTCTCGGTCGCGACGAAGACCGGCCACTGGATGTCGTCGGACATGCGCAGTGATGGACGCACGATCGTTTTCAACTTGGTCGGCGACATCTGCACGATGCCGATCACGGGCGGCAATGCGACACCGCTCACGCGCGGAATGGCGTTCCATGCGCAACCACGACTCCCGCCTGACGGAAAGAAGATCGTGTTCGTGCGTGATCGCTCGGGCGGATACAACCTCTGTACGATCAGCGTGGACAAGAGGGACACCGTGCAACTGACGACCGGAAACACCAACTCCTACGGGTCACCGGTGTGGACGCCGGACAGCAAGTACGTCATCGCGACGCGTGGGCAGAAGTTGTGGCTCTTCCGGGAGGGCGGTGGCACGGGTATCCAACGCATCCGTCCAGCGGGCGGCGGTGAGTTGCTCACCGGCGCGGTGCAGCGCGACGACCAGAAGTCGCGCGCCACGCTCGATGTCTATACGGGCATGAACTTCACTCCCGATTCAAAAGCGCCGGTCACGACATGGGACGGAAAGTTCTGGCGCGTCGACGTCGCGACAAAGCAGGCGACGGAGATTCCGTTCGAAGTCGACGTCGTGCAGGCACTCGGCCCCAAGGTTGCCTTCGACTACCCGATTTCCGATTCGGCGGGGCACGCCGAAGCGCGTGACGAGGGTGGCGAGTTCGAGCCAACGTGGAGCCCCGACGGCCGGTACATCGCGCTCACGACATGGGCCGACACCGTCGGATATCGCTCGCGCGGCGATGGAACCGGCGCGGTACAGCGCCTCACGCCGGAAGACGGCATGCGGACCAACCCCGTGTACACGCTCGACGGATTGCGCATCGTCGCGACGCGCGGTCCCGCGAGCGAGCGTTACTTGAGCACCGTTGCGGACGTGATGTAGTCGAGGTTCGGGTACCAGGACGCGAGATACGGGTTGCCCAACCGCGCGATTCGCGCGTGGTTGGGTTCCTCGCCGTACTCGGCATACAGCTTCTCGACGACGTCCATGCCTTCCACCACGGTACCGAACGGCGAGAACAGCCGCTGCCGATCGAGCTTGGCCCTGTTGTCGCCGGTGCTGATGAACAGCTGCGTCGCGCGGGAGTTCGGCCCCGACGCCGCAAACGCGACCGTACCGCGGGTATTGCGGGTGCGAATCGGGTCGTCGGGAAGCGTCGCCGCCTCCCACACCTTGTGTACGGCCGGGTCTCCGTGCATGCCGAACTGCACGATGAATCCGGGCACGATGCGGAAGAAACGCACGTCGGTGAAGTAGCCGATCGATACCAGTTCGTGAAAGCGGTCACTCCCAAGCGGAGCCAGATCGCGTTTCACGTCGATCACGAACGGCCCCTTGCTCGTCTCGAAGCGCACGCGGTAGGAGTCTGGACTGCGTATCGGCGTGCCCGTCGGCCCGGCGATCGTGCGCGTTGTCGCCGTGTCAGCTACTGGCTTCGACTTCGCTGGTTGTCCATCACCGCACGCGGAAAGCGTGAGCAACAGCATCGCGCGGGCAATGAGCCGCGGAAGTGCGTTCACATGCATATGCATGGTGAAAGCTATCGCGTTCGCTCCGGCGCGGTTCGCATCGCATCTTTCCGTCGCCAGTTCGGCCGTACTCCTCCCCAGCTCCAATCCCAATGGCTCGCTGCTTCCTGCTCCTCCCCGCCGTCGCGCTTTTCGCAGCGACCGCGCTCTCCGCGCAAAGCCCCGACGCGATCCCGGCGAAGTACCGCGATGTCGCCAATCGCATCATCGCAGCCGCGCAGGCGGATTCGGCCGGCGCATGGAACCGCATCGCGGAGCTTTCCGATCGCTTCGGTCACCGTCTGTCGGGGTCGGCTGCTCTCGAGCAAGCCATTAGTTGGACCGCGGCCACCATGGAGAAGGACGGTCTGGCCAATGTGAAACGCGAGAAGGTGATGGTGCCGCACTGGAC
>DASQZA010000420.1:0-45696 GCA_035638935.1 Gemmatimonas sp.
GGGACGAAGGCACACAGGAACCTCTCGATCCGCGACGAGGGCGCCGGCCCGGTGTCGCGAAGGCGGCCGAGCGCGTCGAGACACGGGGGCGCTCACGTGCGTTGCAGGCACTGTACGCTGCCGACTTGCGTGATCTCTCGCGTCTGCGCCGTATTGCCTCGAACGTGTTCGACGACCTGGCCATCGAGACAGGCGAGCGGGAGTTCGCGTCGAAGATCGTTGCTACCTACGCCGAACGCGGAGCGGAGATCGACGCGGCACTTGCAGACGTCACGGCCAACTGGCGGTTCGAGCGGCTCGGCGCCATCGAACGCAGCGTGCTGCGGCTCGCGGCGTGCGAACTCTCGCGCGATGAAGCACCGGTCAAGGTCGTGCTTCAGGAAGCGGTGCGCCTCGCGGAACGCTATGGTACGAGCCGCAGCGCGCGTTTCGTGAACGGGGTGCTCGACGCGTACGCGCGGGGGATCGGACGTCTGTGACCGACGCCCCACCGCTGCGCATCGCCGTGGTGAACTGGCAGTGCCGTGACAATCCGATGGCCGGGGGCGCGGAGATTCACCTTCACGAGATCTTCGGGCGGCTGGCGGCGAAAGGGCATTCGGTGACGTTGCTCTGCGGCGGGTGGCCGGGCGCGCCTGCGCGCACCGTACTCGATGCCATCGACGTGCATCGCGTCGGCACCCGGCAATCCTTCCCGTTTCTGGCGCGGCGATACTGGCACGCCTGCCTCGCCCCGCAGAACTTCGACGTGCTCGTCGAGGACATCAACAAAGTGCCGGTATGCACTCCGACCTGGCGCGGTGGCACCGCGCGTTCGCCTGCCCGCGTCGCGCTCGTTCCGCATCTGTTCGGGGGAACGGCATTCCAGGAACTCGCCCCGCCGTTGGCCACCGCGGTCTGGCTTGCCGAGCGTCCGCTCCCGTGGTTCTACCGCGGAATGGCCTTTCAGGCCATCAGCGAGAGCACTCGTGACGACCTCGTGGCTCGCGGCGTCCGGAGAGACCGAATTCGCGTGATTTTCCCTGGCATCGACACCGCGCATTACACTCCGGACCCATCGGTCCGATCGCCGGTGCCACTGTTCGCGTATCTGGGTCGCCTTAAGAAGTACAAGGGAGTAGATCTCGTCTTGCGGGCTTTCGCGGAGTGCGGTGTGCCGCAGGCCACGCTCGAGATTGCCGGTGCCGGTGAATACATCGGTGAGTTGAAACGACTTGCCGAGTCGTTGGGCATGGGTGAACGGGTGCGCTTTCTCGGGCGCATCAGTGAAGTCGACAAGATCTCCCTGCTCAGGCGTGCCTGGGCCACATTGTTCGCATCTCCCAAGGAGGGCTGGGGCATCACGAATCTGGAGGCAGCGGCGTGTGGAACTCCGGTGATTGCTTCGAATTCGCCCGGAATCCGCGAATCCGTCCGGCATGGCGAGACTGGCTTTCTCGTGCCGCATGGTGACGTCGCTGCGATGGCTGCGTCCATGCGATCTCTCAGCGGCGAGCGCGCGCTCGTCGAACGTCTGGGGATTGCCGCGCGGCACTTTGCCCAGGGCTTCACCTGGACGCGTGCCGCCGAAGAGACAGAGTCTCACCTCCGTGAGGTGGTGAGAGAGCGAGGAGGTCGCTGATGGAAATCATCCTGCACGCGCACCACGCCGATGTTCCGGACACGCTCCGGAACGATGCCGAAACCGCAGTCCGTCGCGTCGCGAGTCGATGGAATCGCGTCGTCGATGCCGTCGTCCGATTCGTGTCCGATGGTCCCACGCGCCGCGTCGAGATCGTGCTCCGCAGCGCACATGCTCGTGACCTCTTCGTGCAGGCGGACGCGCGCGCGTTCCGGCCGGCGCTCGCCGTGGCCGTCCATCGCCTTCAGCGTCAGGTGGCAAGCTCTCGCCGCTCCCGTCGCACCGCAGCGGGAGACCGCACCGAGTGACGTCGCGTCTCACCGTGGGGAAGCTCTTCGAGCGCATGAAGGAGCCGCTCGAGCTCGAGCTGCTGGGTCCTGCGGTGGGGCTCGATCGCGAGATTACCAGCCCCGAGGCATCGAGCCCGGGCCTGGTTCTCGCCGGGTACATCAACCGGTTCCCGTACCAACGCATCCAGGTGCTCGGCGAAACCGAGATCAGCTACCTGCAGTCGCTTGGCTCGGAGCAGCGCACCACGCACCTCGAGCAGTTCTTCGGGTTCCCGATTCCGTGCGCATTCATCACGAAGGCGCTCGATCCGCCGGAGCCGTTGCTTGCGTCGGCGGAAGCCGCCGGGGTGACGGTGATCCGGTCGCGTCTCAAGACCGCGGAATTCTACCGGCTCATCAAGCCGTTTCTGAGTGAACAGTTTGCGCCGACGACCACGTTGCACGGGTCGCTCGCCGACATCTACGGGGTCGGCTTGTTCTTCACCGGGCAGAGCGGCATCGGAAAGTCGGAGTGCGTGCTCGACCTCGTGGAGCGCGGCCACAGGCTCGTCGCCGACGACCTGGTGTTCGTGACCCGCCGTGGCAACGACGTGCTCATTGGTCGCGGGCACGAGCTGCAGCGGCACTTCATGGAGATCCGCGGCGTCGGTCTGCTCGACATCCCCGCGATCTTCGGCATACATGCCGTGCGTCAGCAAAAGCGCATCGAAGTGGTCGTCGTGCTTGCGGAATGGGACGCCGAGGCCACCGTGGATCGCACCGGACTCGACGTGCAGACCACGGACATCCTCGGTGTCGAGATACCGAAGATCACGGTGCATCTCAATCCCGGAAAGAACATCACCGTCATCGCCGAAGTCATCGCGATGAATCATCTCCTTCGCTACTATCGAGGGTATGACAGCGCCACCGCGTTCAACGAGCGGTTGATCGGACAGATGCGGCGCAGTTCCGACGTGCAGCGGTACCTGCAGGAGGACGACGAGTGAGCACCAGCGGGGGAGCAGCGGTGAGGATTGGGCACGATGAGTGAGGTGCGGGCGATCGTGGCAGGACATGGCACGTTCGCAGAGGGCATCATCTCGGCAGTCGAACAGATCACCGGCAACGGATCGGTGTTCGCCGCCGTGAGCAATTCCGGGCTCTGTCGCGACGATATCGAATCCACGCTCGCGCGCGAACTCGATCGTTCCGGTGCACGCGTGTTGTTCACCGACCTTCCCGCCGGTAGCTGCACCATGGCCGTGCGTCGCATGCTGCGCGCACGGCCGGACGTGCTGCTCGTGACTGGCGTGAACCTCTCGCTGCTGCTCGACTTTGCCATCGCGGCCTCACAGGAGAATGCGGATCCGATCGCGGCGGCCATGCTGGCGCTCGAACGCGGCCGCGCGAGCATGGCATCGTACCAGGTACCGTCGTGAGCGTCGCCCTCTATCGCATCGACGACCGGCTCATTCATGGGCAGGTCGTCGTGGGATGGGGCCAGCCGCTCGAGCTGCGTTTCATCGTACTGGTCGATGACGAGGTTGCAAGCAGCGAGTGGGAGCAGGAGCTCTATCGCATGGGCGTGCCGCCCGACATGTCGGTGCATTTCCATGGCGTTGCCGATGCGGCTGCCGCACTCGCCGGATACCAGGCCGACGCACGCCCGGGTCTCGTGCTCGTGGGGGACATCGGCACGATGGCTCGGCTCGTCGACGCATCGAACGGCACGATCCGCAGCGTGAACGTGGGTGGAATCCATCATTCGCCCGGACGTACTGGTCGTTTGCGCTATGTGTTTCTCACGCCGGCGGAAGAGGGCGCGCTCCGCGGTATCGCACGGAAGGGCGTCGTCGTCACGGCACAGGATGTGCCCGGCGCACGCGCGATTCCGCTCGACGAGATGCTCGCCACGGCGGAATAGCGTACGGGACTCGCGTACGCGAAGCGCACACGCGAATCGCACACGCAAAGCGCATACGCGCGATAATTTCCGCTGATGGATCTGGTTGGACTGTTGGTCGATCTGCTGCCGCTCGCGCTGCTGGCCGGAGTGATCGGCTTGGACGTGGTGAGCTTCCCGCAGGCGATGATTTCGCGACCGATCGTCGCGTCGACCATCGCGGGCGCGTTTTTCGGTGCGCCGGTCGCGGGCCTGGTGTGTGGCGCTGCACTGGAATGCCTGGCGCTCGAGTCCCTGCCGGTTGGCGCATCGCGCTACCCCGAATGGGGAAGCGCATCCGTGGTCGCCGGCGCCGTTGCGGCTCACGGAACGGCAGGGGCGGCGCTGCCTCGGCCTGGCGCCTTCACGGTCGCCGTGGCGGTAGGCGTCATCACCGCATGGGGCGGTGGATGGACGATGATCCGGCATCGCCGCTTCATCGCCGCGTTCGCGCGCCCGCGTCTCGATCAACTCGCGGAAGGGCAGCGGCGGACGGTAACAGGCCTGCAGCTGTTCGGCCTCACCGCCGACCTGGTTCGGGGTGCGCTCGTCGGCCTCGTCGCATTTCCCCCGGCGCTGATGCTCGCGGACTGGTGCGACGCGCATTGGGGCACGTCGGAGGACGTGACGCGCGCCGTGGTGGTCACCTGTGTCGCCGCGGTGGCCGCCAGTGCCGTCTGGAAGGACTTTCACGCCATCAGTGGCACCCGGCGGCTCTTCCTGCTCTCGCTGGCCGTAGGAACGGCCCTGGTGGTCATTGGTGCCTGACGAAAATTCACCCGAACCCGTACCCGCACCCGAGCCGATTCTGGGCGCACGAGCCCATGCGTCGATGTTTTTGCGCTGCCTGGCCGTACAGGGATCCTGGAATTACGAGAATCTGATCGGCAGCGGCATCGGTTTCTGCGTCGAGCCGGCGCTGCGTCGGTTGCCCGGCGGAATCGGCGGGGCGCCGTACCGTGGAGCGCTTGCCCGGCAGAGCGCTTATTTCAACTCGCACCCGTATCTCGCGTCGCTGGCGGTCGGTGCGCTGGCACGGGCCGAGATCGACGGTGCGCCGCCGGTCCGCATCGAACGATTTCGAACTGCGCTCTGCGGACCACTGGGGAGCGTCGGCGATCGGCTCGTGTGGGCCGCGTGGCTTCCCGCGTGCTCGCTCGTCGGGCTGCTCCTGTTCGGCATGGGATGGAGTTGGCCTGCGGTCGTCGCGGGTTTCCTCCTGCTGTACAACGCCGGCCATCTCGCGCTCCGCCACTGGGGACTTCGGCAAGGGTGGAAACACGGCCTGCGGGTGGCAGTTGCCCTCGGACATCCGGTGCTGCAGCATGGTCCACGCTACATTGGACGGGTGTCCGCGGTGATCGGTGGTCTGGCACTCCCGCTCGCCGTGCACCGCGCCATCGGTGGCGGTCCGCCGTTGTCCGCGATACCCGTCGCGGTGGTGCTGGTCACGCCGCTGCTGGCGGCGCTGCTCGTTCGGTTGCAGGGCCGAACGGAAGGGTGGCGCGCGGTGCTGGTCCTGCTTGCTGCCTTCGTCCTCTACTCGGTGGTCCGTTGATGGCTGAACGCAACGTCCAAATCGTCAACAAGCACGGCCTCCACGCGCGTCCCGCAGCCGAAATGGTCAAGGCAGCGTCGCGCTTCAAGAGCGATATCACCATCTCGCGCGACGATCTCGAAGTGAACGGCAAGAGCATCATGGGCGTCATGATGCTCGCCGCGGAGTACGGGTCGACGATCACCCTTCGCGCGACGGGCCCTGATGCGGACGATGCGCTGGATTCGCTCGCCACGCTGGTCGCTGCCCGGTTCGGGGAGAGCTAGTGCAGTCGATGCTCCGCGGCATTCCCGCATCCCCGGGAATCGTCGTGGGACCGGTGCACCTGCTGCGTTGGGAAGTGCCGGAGGTGCGGCAGCGTGTGATCGATGCCAGCGAGATCGACGCCGAAACCCAACGCATTCATGATGCGTTCGAGCGCGCGCGCGAACGGTTGCGGCTGGTGCGCTCGCGCGCCGAGGTGCATGCGGGTCTCGAGGAGGCCGCCATCTTCGATGTGCAGCTCTCGATCCTCGACGACGCGGAGCTGTTGCGGAGTGTGGTGGCCCTGATTCGCCAGAACCTCGGCGCTGAAAAGGCGTTCGATCTGATCCTGCTCGAATGGCGGCAGCACTTCGCCAGACACACGTCCCCGATGCTGCGCGAGAAGGTCGGCGACCTGATGGACGTACACATCCGCGTCCTCTCCTTGTTGCTGGACTTGCCGGATCACGATCCGGTCGACGTGCCGCGCGGGTCGAATGCGATCCTCGTCACGCATGACCTGACGCCATCGCTCACGCTGCAGCTCGATCGCGAGTGCATCGCGGCCATCGCGACCGATGCGGGCACGGCGACCGCGCACGTCGCCATCCTTGCCCGTTCACTTGGCCTCCCGGCCGTCGTCGGTCTGAGGAACGCGCTGTCGTATCTCAAGGGCGGGGAGCGCGCGATCCTCAACGGATCGGACGGAACACTCGTCATCGCGCCGACCGACGCCGAACTCGCCGAGGCCAGCCAGCAAGTGGCCGACGAGGCGGGTCGCGCCGACGAGCGTCGCGAATTCGCGCTGAGCTCCCCGGAAACGATCGACGGCGTGCGTCTCATGGTGCGCGCCAACGTCGACATCCCGGAGGAATCGGAGCTCGCGGCCACGAGCGGTGCCGATGGCGTCGGCTTGCTGCGCACCGAGTTCCTCGTCGTCGGACGCACGAACATGCCGGACGAGGACGAGCAGTATCGCGCCTACCGTCGTGTGCTCCAGGCGTTCGGTACGCATCCGGTCATCATCCGAACATTCGATATCGGCGGCGACAAGCTGCCGATCGGCGGGTTCCCCACGGAGGCCAACCCGTTCCTCGGGTGGCGGGCGATCCGCATGTGTCTCGACGAGAGCGAGCTGTTCAAGACGCAACTGCGGGCCCTGTTGCGCGCCGGGGTGCACGGCGATCTCCGGATCATGCTGCCGCTGGTCGTGACCGTCGACGAAGTCCGCGAGACGCGTCAGCTTATTGCGGAGTGTGTGCACGAACTGTCGGAACGCCGGGTGGCGTTCCGCTCGGATATCCCACTGGGGGTGATGGTTGAAACCCCGGCAGCGGCGGTGGCCTGCGATACGCTCGTCCGCGACGTCGATTTCTTCAGCATCGGCTCCAACGACCTCGTGCAGTACACCCTCGCCGTCGATCGTGGGAACACCAATCTCGCCCCACGCTTCACGCCGTTGCATCCTGCTGTGCTGCGACTGATCGCCTCCGTGCAGACCATTGGTGCGACGCACGGGATCGATGTGTGCGTGTGTGGGGAGATGGCGTCGCAGCCGCTCTCTGTATTCGTCATGATGGGCCTCGGCATTCGACAGCTGAGCGTAGCGCCTCGCGCGGTCGCGGACGTCAAGCGCGTGCTCCGCGGGGTGCGCATGAGTGCGGCGGTCGAGGCAGCGCAGGCTGCCCTCACGAGTGGCACTGCGCGCGAAGTCGAGACCCTGTTGCGCCGCCGCCTGCGGACGGAACTCGAGCTGCATGGCCTGGCGGGACGCGGGTTGCCGGCCCTCCTGTAGGCGGCGATCCTTCGTCTGCCTGTTCCAACCGCGGTATCCTGATCGTCCGCTGTCATCACGACATCCCGAACGCCTTTCCTCAAGCCCAGAGACCTGCGTGGCCGAACGACATCTCTTCACCTCCGAGTCCGTTACCGAGGGACACCCGGACAAGATCGCCGATCAGATCTCCGATGCGGTGCTCGATGCCATTCTCACGGAAGACGCCAACGCGCGCGTCGCGTGTGAAACGCTGGTGACCACGGGACTCGCAGTGATTGCGGGCGAGATCACGACGACCGCGTACGTGCACCTCCCGGAGATCGTGCGCCGCACGATCGAAGGCATCGGGTACAATGACGCGACGTTTGGATTCGACTCGCAGACATGCGCGGTGATGAGCACGATCGACCGGCAGTCACCCGATATCTCCCAAGGTGTCGATACCGGCGGTGCCGGTGACCAGGGCATGATGTTCGGCTACGCGACCGACGAGACGCCGGAGTTGATGCCGCTTCCGATCCAGCTGGCGCATGCGCTCACGCATCGTCTGGCGGAGTTGCGAAAGGACGGCACGCACAGCTGGCTCCGCCCCGACGGCAAGGCGCAGGTGAGTGTGATTTACGAGGACAATCGTCCGATCGCGGTCGATACGGTCGTCATCTCCACCCAGCACGACGAGCGTGTTTCGAACACCAAGCTCCGCCGCGCGGTGCTGGAAGACGTGATCGAAGCGACGATTCCGGACGAATTCCGTCCGCGGCGGCTGAAGACGCACATCAATCCGACCGGCCGCTTCGTCATCGGCGGCCCGCAGGGTGATGCGGGCCTCACCGGTCGGAAGATCATTGTCGACACATATGGCGGCATGGGGCGCCACGGGGGCGGCGCATTCAGCGGCAAGGATCCGTCGAAAGTCGATCGCTCCGCATGCTATGCCGCGCGCTGGGTGGCGAAGAACATCGTGGCAGCCAAGCTCGCTCGCCGCTGTGAAGTTCAGGTCGCCTACGCCATCGGTGTCGCCGAGCCGGTTTCCGTGTACGTTCAGACGTTCGGCACGGGTGAGGTGCCAGACCGCGTCATCGAAGCGGCGGTGATGGAAGTGTTCGATCTCACCCCGCGCGCGATTGCACGAGAGCTGGAGCTGCGGAAGCCGATCTATCAGGCGACCGCGGCGTACGGTCACTTTGGTCGTCGTCCCGAAACCGTCGGTCGCGGGCGCAATGCCCGTACATTCTTCACGTGGGAACGGACCGACCGCGTGGCTGCACTCAAGCGGGCGATCCGCTAAGGCGCCATCACTGGTGTACTGCTGCAGGCCACCCGCCTGCGGCAGTACAGGAACAGATGTCCCGGGGAGATCTGCATGGTCGAAGTGAACGTGGCCCGCCTCGGACTCGACAGCTCCACGAACTCCTACGTGGTGATCCTCCGCGAGCGCGGTGGACGTCGCCTGCTTCCGATCTGGATCGGCAAGCCCGAAGCCGAATCCATCGTGATGGAAATGAACCATCTGAAGCGCGAGCGCCCGCTCACCCACGACCTCTGCAAGGCGCTGATCATCGGCCTCGGCGGAGCGCTTCGGAAAGTCAGCATCACCCGTATCGAAAAAAGCACGTACTTCGCCGAGATGCAGATCGAAGGGCCACAGGGCATCGTGCAGGTCGACGCGCGCCCATCGGACAGCATTGCGATCGCCCTGCGACTCGATGCCCCGATCTTCGCGCCGGAATCGTTGCTCACGGCGATCGAGACGGACGACCTGGAAGAGGAAGGCGAGGAGACGCCATTCCTCGCGGCGGCAAGCCACGAGCTCTCGCCGGAAGAGCTCAAGGCATATCTTGAGAATCTCCGCCCCGAGGATTTCGGCAGGTTCACGCCGTAAGGAAAGTTACCCGTGATACGACGTCTCACCGCGCTCTCCCTGTTCTGCGCGAGTCTCGCGCTGGGCTCCATTCCGCTCACGAGGGCAGGTGCACAGGTTCGCTCGGTCCAGGGGCGGGTGCTCCACCCGGATCGTGAGAATGGCGACACCCTCGGGATGGCAGTGACGCCGAATGCATGGGTGACGCTGCATCGCGTGGGCAAGGACGACGCCGGCCCGATCGATTCCGTTCGCACCGATCCCACGGGAACCTACCGCTTCAAGTGGACGCCGCGTGGTGCAGTAGACGCCGTGTACTTCGCGTCGGTGACGTGGGACGGCATCGCGTACTTCACGCCTCCGCTGCGAGCGGCCGTCACGACCGGTGGTGATGCCGAGATCACCGTGTTCGACACCACGTCGGTCGCGTTCCCACTGTCGGTGCGCGGTCGCCACCTGATCGTGAGTGCGGCAGACAGCACCGATCAGCGCACCGTGATCGAAGTGTTCGAGCTGTCGAACGACAGCGTGCGTGCCCTCGTGTCCGGGGATGGGGACGCCGCGGCTCCGACGTGGAGTGTGGCGGTACCGATGGCCGCGAAGGACGCACGCGTCAGCGAGGGAGACATCGCGCCGGATGCATTCGCATTCACGAACGGCCGTGTGTCGGTGTATGCGCCGATCGCTCCCGGACTCAAGCAGATCTCCTTCTCGTACAAAATTCCGGCAAGCAGCTTTCCGCTTTCGTTCAACGCCGAACGCGGGGCCGTCGTGTTCGAGGTGCTGTTGGAAGAGTCGCAAGGGACGGTGACTGCCGACGGGTTCACCGCGGTTGCGCCCGTGACGCTCGAAGGGCGCATTTTCAAGCGATTCCTCGCCCAGGATCTCAAGGCCGATACCCGCGTGCTCGTCGAGTTGTCGACGACGCGCATGCCGGGTCGGAATCTCTACATTGCGGCGTTGCTGGCTGCGGTCGGCTTCCTGATGCTGCTTGCGCTTTCACGCGCGGTGCAACGCCGCACGCCGGTGACAAGCACCGGAGCACTCGCTGCGCGTCGCGGCGCCGTGGGTGGGCGAGCAGCGCAGGCGCCGATGCACGAGCGGCTCGCGCAGGAAATTGCCGCGCTCGACGCGACGTATGGGGCGATCGCCGAGCCGTCACCGTCCGTGCGGAATGCGTACGACCGACGTCGGGCAGAGCTTGTGGACGCGCTTTCCGACGCGCTTGCCGAGACTTCGGCGGCGCGGTAGGTTCCCGGAGTCGCAGGGTCTGCGACAGACAACTGATTTCGAGCGCGGGACACGGAAGCCGGTGCAAGACCGGCGCGGCCCCGCCACTGTAACGGGCACCAACACGCACATCCACGCACGCCACTGATCGCTCGCGATCGGGAAGGCGGATGCCGCGGCCCGAAGCCAGGAGACGACCCACGCTCATTCTCGCACGCTGATCCTCGAGGGAGGACTCGCGCTCCGTGGCGTCGTCCGCATTCTGGATCGCGCCGCGCGCGCTCGGGCATCCCCGCATGGTCGGAGGATGTCCGTTTTGTTGGTGGCACCGGATGAAGCACGCAACGTCAGCACGCCCACGTCTGCACAAGCGATCGCACGACCGATCGCGCGGACTCTCGGGAGCGTGCTTACGCGCGTGCTGGCCTCCGTGCTTGTCACGGTTGTGTCCATCGCGTGCGCTGACCGTGTCGATGATGGCGGTGGAGAGAGCTCTCAGGCATCTGCGCGAGCCGTGCGGCCTGCAGCAGCGCCCGCTGCAGCGCCCGCCGACACCGACGACTTCGGCGCCGCGTTCCCCGTCGATGCCTCCGTCAGTGCGCGCATCGTCTCGCTCAATCCCACGGCGACGGAGCTCCTCTACACGCTCGGCGTGAGTGACCGGGTCGTCGGGCGTTCGGTGTGGGACGAGTATCCCGCCGAAGTGAAGGGGGTCCCCTCCGTCGGCAACGGGATCGGCATCAACGTCGAGGCGGTGCTCGGCGTGCGACCCACACTCGTCGTGCTGTATGCAACACCGGAGAATCGATCGGCTGCGGAGGCGCTGCAACGCGCAGGAGTGCACACGATAGCGCTGCGTGTCGACCACATCGCCGACTTCATGGCGCTGACGACCCGGTTGGGACGCGTGGTCGGCGAGGAAGCCCGCGCCCGGATTGTACGCGACACGGTGATGGCCACACTCGATTCGGTACGAGCAGTGTTGCGGGGAGTCACGCCGACACCGGTCGTGTGGCCGGTGTGGTTGGCTCCGACCATGGTGATCGGCGGCGGCAGTTTCCTCGATGAGCTCATCACGATTGCGGGTGGTCGCAACGTGTTTCACGACAACACCGCGCCGTCGCCCGCGGTGTCCATCGAGGAGATCGCACGCCGCGATCCGGACTTTGTCGTGGCGAGCGATTCCACCATGGCACGCCTGCGCAGCGACGCTCCATGGAAGGCCGTGCGGGCCGTGCGCGACTCGAAGTGGCTCCGCTCCGATCCTGCACTGACGGGCCGGCCCTCGGTCGTGCTCGGAATGGCTGCGGTATCGCTTGCCCGTGCCATGCATCCGGACCGCGCTGCGGCGCTCCCGGAATGACGACGCAGCCCGCCTCGACGATGCTGCCGCTCGTGCTCGGCGTCGCGGGTCTCATCCTCGTCTCATTGATTGCGATCGCCGTTGGTGCGGTGCCGATTGCTCCCGGTGACGTCATGCAGGCGGCGCTCGGGCACGGCGATATCGCCGTCGTGTCCATCGTGCGCGATTTGCGCGCCCCACGCGTTGCATTGGCCGCCCTCGTCGGTGCGGCGCTCGGAATGAGTGGTGGCGCGTTGCAAGGCACACTGCGCAACCAGCTGGCGGAGCCCTACCTGCTGGGTGTCTCGGGAGGGGCTGCAGTTGGCGCAGTCCTCCTCATGAGCCTTCATGTGACGGACCCGGTGCTGGTCACAGCCGGTGCGTTTCTCGGCGCGGCGACGGCCGCGGCACTCGTCACGGGCATCGCACGTGTCGTTGGCGGAAGTGGCGATACGCGTTTGCTCCTGATGGCCGGTGTGGTCGTCGGCGCATTTGCCAATGCCGCGATCCTCGTGGCGCTGGCCGACGCGCCGCCGGATCGGCTGCGCGGCGCGCTGTGGTGGATGATGGGTTCGGCCGCAGGAGCTTCGTGGCAGGCGGTGCTGCGCATCGCGATCGCCACCGTGCTGCTGGGTGGTGTACTCCTATGGCGTGCCCGCGAGATCGATGTGCTCGTGTTGGGTGACGAGCCTGCCGCGGCGCTGGGCGTCGACGTCGATCGTGCATCGCGGCGCATCTTTCTCGTCGCCTCGCTGCTGGCCGCCGCCACCGTTGCTTCGGCTGGGCTTATTGGATTCATCGGGCTCGTGGTCCCCAATCTTGCGCGCGCGCTGGGTGCGCAGCGGCATCGTGGCATGCTGCTCGTCGCGGCGGTGTACGGAGCGCTGTTGCTGGTAGCCGCCGACCTTGTCGCACGCACCGTGAGAGCGCCCGCCGATCTTCCGCTCGGCGCTGTGACCGCGCTGATCGGTGTGCCGTTCTTCCTCACGCGGCTCCGCAAGGTCGTACTGTGACTGATGTGACTGATCGGATGCACGCCGCGCTGCCATTGCGTTTCGACCGCGTCTCCGTGGCGTACCGCGGCCGGACGACACGGGCGCTGGAGGGCGTGTCCGTGCTGGCGCAGCCAGGACAGGTCACGGCCGTCGTTGGCCCGAACGGCAGCGGCAAGAGTACGCTCGTGCGCGCGCTGCTGCGACGAGTGCCGGTGCAGGAAGGGAACGTGCTGCTGGGCGACGCAAACCTGGACACACTCTCCCCACGCGAGTTCGCGGGGCGCGTCGCAGTCGTTTCGCAGCGGGAAGAGCCCACGATGCCGCTGAGCGTGACCGAGTTCGTGGCGTTGGGGCGCTTCCCGTACCGTGGAGCGTTCGGCCGGATGACGCAGGCGGATACGCAGGCGGTGCAGCACGCCATGGAACGAACCGGTGCCATCGAAACGGATGGACGTCGTACCGACGAGCTGTCCGGCGGGGAATGGCAGCGCGTACGAATCGCCCGTGCACTCGCTCAACAAACGTCCGTGCTCGTGCTCGACGAACCGACGACGTTTCTCGACATAGCGCACGAGATGGCCGTGTTCGAACTGCTCGATTCGCTGGCGCGTGACGGATGCACGATTCTGCTCGTGAGTCACCAGCTCAACCTCGTCGCGCGTTTCGCATCGCACATCGTGCTGCTGCACCGGGGGCAGGTCGCTGCCGCGGGCTCTGTCACGGACGTCATGCGTGGAGAAATCCTCGAGCGCGTCTATGAATGGCCACTCGTGGTCACACGCGATCCGGCGGTAGGGGCACCGGCCTTGCTCCCGCTCCGCGGCGGCTCGCGAGGTCGAACGCGTGACTGACGCGATTGCTTTCGCACTGCTGCTCGCTGCCGGCGCGGATTCGTCGACGGTTTGCGTACGAGACGCGAGCACCGGTGGGGCCCTGCTGGACGCGCAGGCGGTCGACTCCACCGGCCGCTCGGTACTGCTCGCCGCCGAGTGCAATCGCGTCTCCACAGGACGCTGGACGATTCGCCGACTGGGCTACGAGCCGCGACGAGTCGAGCTCTCGTCGCAGGGTGGCACTGTTCTCGTGGTGCTCCAGCGCCTCAGCGTCGGCGTGGCGATGCTCGACTCCGTGCGGGTGCTGGCAGGCGCAGCGGGTGCAGACGCCGGGGGCGTTGCGCGAACGACCGTGACAACCGGAGTCGAGCAAGCACGGGAACGTGGCATCGCGAGCGTGAACGGACTGATTGCGTCGATGCCATATGCGGCCCCACGCAGTGCACGCGGCGAAAGCGGACTCTCGCTCCGGGGTGCGCGACGCGAAGGCGTCGTGATCACGCTCGACGGCTTGCCGCTCAATGACCCGGCGACCGGTACCGCCGATGTGTCTGACATCCCACTCGTGATGCTGGGATCGGCGACGGTGGCACTTGGGTCCGATCCGATGGGAGCCGGCCCTGGCGCGAGTGGAGGAGTGCTGGCGCTGCATTCGGCGACAGGCCGGGTGCTCACGCTGCGCGGAGGAGCATTCGGCGAGCGTGTGGCCGAGGGCGGATATGAGGGAACCGCTGGTGGCGCTCGGCTCGCTGCGGCCCTTTCGTACCGGCAGGCGGAGAACGACTTCACGTTCGATAACGATGCGGGCGCGAGTCCCGACGGCTCCCCGACGCGTGAACGACGCGTGAACAATGACGAACGGCGCGGTGCCGTCACGCTCTCGGCTGCAGGTGCGCGCGCGCAAGCCTTGTTGCTGCTGTCCGTCGGCGATCGTGGGATGGTCGGCGCCGCAAATGTGCGCGCCTACGACGCTGATCGATCGCGCACCGACAGGCTCCTGCTCCGGGGTCAGGTTGCGGTTGGTACGGCCACGTTGGTCGCGGGAGTCCGGGCGCTGCAGCTCGGCTATCGTGATCCCACACGACCGGTGCTCGACGCAACCTCTCGCGCCGGTGCCATCGATGTGGAAGGGCGCACGTCGCTGTTCGGCCTCGACGCGAGGGCGGGCGGCGGTGCTGACCGCGTCACGGCGACTGGCGGTATCGAGCAGTCGCGCGGCCGCGGATTCGCATCGCTGGCACGCACGGTCGGGCTGGCGGGCGCGAGGGTCGAGATTGGCGGACGTGTCGACGCGGTTGGCAGTGCAGGCATGCAGCCATCGTTCAATGCGGCTGTGCATCGAAGGTTTGAAGCCGGCGCCAAGCGCAGCGTTGGCGTCGGTGCGCGGGTGGCACAGGCGATACGCGTACCAAGCCTGTACGACCTGTATTTCTCCTCTCCGCAACGTCTGTCGGTACGCGCGTTGCGGCCCGAGCGAGTGCTGCTCGACGCCGAGACGAACCTTTCGCTGTCGCTTCCGACAACATTGGGCGCGATGGACTTGCAGGGAAGCCTCGTCGCGCGCAACACGCGAGATGCGATCATCTGGTTCCCGGGGAACTTCGGATGGAGCCCGGCCAACGTCGGCATGGAGCGGCTTCGCGGTGGTGAGGCGCGAGCAGCGTTGGCATCACCACGCAGCACCCTGTCCGTCTGGACCACCGCCTACCACACGAACCTCAGTGTTGGCGGGCTTCGCATTCCGACGCCGTATGTAGCCCGATTCGCCGGAGGCGGGTCACTGCTCGTCCACGTCGCTGGTTCCTCCGGCGGTGCAATTCTGCGATTCAATGGTCGTCGTCCGTACACCGCTGGCCCTCGCAATGTCGCTTTCGAATTGCCCGCGGTCACGCTGCTCGACCTGTCACTCTCGCGGCGCGTTCATGTCGGCGGCAGCAGCGCACTCGTTGCGCTCTCGCTCGACAACGCTACCGGAGTGCGCTGGCAATCGGTGCGCGGCTTTCCATCCCCTGGCCGCGCGCTCGCGATCACTCTCACTCTTTCTCCCCGATTCACGCCATGATACACAGTTCACGCCCACGCTCAACCTCCGTTCCTTCCATTTTTCCTGCGGCGTTGAGCATATGCAGTCGGGCCCTCACCATCGGCACAGCCGCGCTCGTCGTTGCGGGCTGCAGCGACGACGGTACGACAGATCCGATTCAGACTGTACCGCGCGGAATCATTGTGCTGGATGGCATCATCCAGCCTGGACTCACATTCCTGGCAGACACCGGTTCCGGAAGCACGAAGCTGAATTTCGGCCCCTCGACCGAGTTCGATGCAGGCGGCTTCACCCTGGAGAACGACACGGTGCTCGCGGTATCGAGTCGTGGTGCCGGCGATCTGCTCTACATCGCCGATGTGCGCGCGGGAACAGTGCGAAAGGTACAGCTCCCGGCGGCGAGCAACCCCGGCAAGGCCCGCCTGTTACGGGGAACCGCGCGCGGCAACGTGATCGGGGTGGCGCTCCGGGATGCGAACCGCATCGCGCTCGTCGACGTTCCGCCGACTGGCGCGGTGACCGTGAACTTCATCGAAAATGCCGGCACCTGTCCGACGGATGTCTTCCAGTCCAACGGTGCGACATGGGTCGTCGACGCCAACGCCAACTGCAAGACGAACTACACGGTGATTGGCGATGTCCGCCTCATTCGCATCCCGAACACCGGGACGGTGCGTGACACGCTCATACTCGCCGGTGCGCGTTCGTCGAGCGCCTCCGCGATCGTGCAGGGAGATGTCGCGTACGTGTCCGCCGGGGGCGTCGCGAACTTCGCCACGTCGCCGTTCACGCTCGTGTCGCCCGGAACCGTGACACGCGTCGACTTGCGCAATCGGCAGACGCTGGGACAGCGCATCATGCCTACCGGTACGTTCGGCGCTTCGACCAAGCTCGGTGGCGACGGCTTTCTGTATGTGTCCCTCTATGAGGACCTCCTCGCCTTTCGCAACCGCACGGTCAAGCTGCGCGCGGACAATCTGGCAATCGTCAGCAGCGGTGCATCGCCGTACCTCACGCTCACGACGACCACCGGTACCGACGCGGACTGCGGGAGTGCGGTCGCTGACGGACTGGGGCGCGTGCATTGTCTTATCAATGGCACTGGATCGGTGACGTCGCTGGTCGTGTTCAACCCATCAGGCGCGGAGATCCGCCGAGTCGCCGCGGGCCAGGGTGGCGTCGATCTCGCCTTGCGCTGAGGGAAGCTGCTATCGTGCAGCATGTCGCTTCTCGTCACCGACGCCATTGTCCTGCATTCTGCGGATTACCTCGAGTCGTCGCGCATCTTTCGGCTTGCGACGCGCGAAGCAGGCGTTCAGTCGGTGCTGGCGCGCGGTGCGCGTTCGTCGCGGAAGCGGTTCGGTAGTGCGCTGGGCCTGTTCGCTGAAGGGCACGCACAGATTGCGACGAAGCCTGGCCGCGATCTTCACACCTTGCTCTCGTTCGATGTCGTGAAGGTTCGGCCAGGCCTAGCCGCAGATCTCGGGCGGTTCACGGCATCGAGTGCGCTTGCGGAGAGCGTCCTGCGCATCGTGCACGAGGAGGCAGCGCCCCAAGTGTATGACGGCATCGTCAGCGGCCTGGACGCGATCGCCGCTGCCGATAGTGCGAACACGACGAGTGTTGCGCTTGGCGTGCTCTGGCGACTCGTCAGCGATGTCGGCTTCACTCCCTCGATGGAGGAATGCTCCGAGTGCCATGAGCGCATCCCCGATGACGGAGATGTCATGTTCAGCCACCATGCCGGTGGTGTCGTGTGTATGCGGTGTGGTGTGCGAACTCCAGGTGGCCGTCGTCTACCTGCCAGCGCGCGGCGTCGCATCGTGTCGTGGCTGGCATCCGCATCCAAAGCAGTCGAATTGACAGATGGGGAGCAGCGCGCCCACCGGCGCCTCCTCCGGGAGTTCCTCAGCCATCATCTCCCGGACGCTCGCGCAATGCGTGCCTATCTGGTTTGGGAGCAGGGAGCTTGGGGCGGATGATTCTTCTTTCCAAATCGGATAACGGTCCGACTACGGTCAGCTCCGCACCCGGCCGAATGCACCTGCTCGCCAGTCGCCGCTGTTGTTGCTCGGCCACAGCCGGTTAAAGCATCTCGAGAGTCACCTGGTGGTAAGTGGTTATCCCTCAATGGGTTGCACTTCTGCTCCAGCACAAGCCGTTGCAGAGATACATCGGAAAATGGGTTCCAATGTGAGCCAAGGCACAAAAAACGTAAAGGTGGTGTAAGCACGGTGTGCGAATTGTCACAGGCAAAAGACGCGTTCGGCTTGGCGGGAATGTTGCTTGACGACCCGGATGGCGCGTCCTAGCTTCAGCAGGAAGACCCGCAGCATCATCTACCACCCTTCACCGGAGACTTCGACTAACCACCTGATTCGTCAGTCGGAGCAACAACATGAAACGACCGTGGGCAGCACTGGGTTTGGTGCTCGCTCTCAGCGTCATGGCAGGAAACGCCGAAGCCCAGGACATGGGGAGCCGGCAAAGCCGGTCAGGAATGTCGCTCGGGCAGAATTACCCGAATCCGTTCAATCCTGAGACGACCATCCCGTTTGGTGTGGGCGATCCGCCCACATGTGCAGAGCAGGGCAAGCAGCATCGGGTCACACTCAGAGTCTACAACCCGCTGTATCAGCTTGTCTCTGTCCCGGTAGTTCAGGGCGGGGCAAACGCCGGCCAGCCGATCAACAATCTTTTGCTTCCCTGCGGCGATTACCTCGCCTACTGGGATGGAAAGAATCTTCGCACTGGGCGCGAGGCAGCCTCGGGGATCTACTACATCCGCCTCGAGGTCGACGGCAAGACGCTGGTGAGCAAAGCGATTGCGACGAAGTGAGCATCACGGACCACTCGTAGAGCAGGAAGACAGTCATGATGGCGCGCTGGGTGAGCGGACCCGGCGCGCCATTTTGCGTCTGTGCCAGCCACTATCGCAGCCGTGACGCCTCGAAGTCTGCTGGGGTGGCAGGTTGCGATTGGCACCCCTGATGCGACCTTTCCGCATCATGATCAATACAGACAAGCTGACGGTGAAGAGTGCCGAAGCGCTCAACGACGCCGTCTCGCTGGCGCGAAAGGCCGGCAATCCCCTCGTATACGATCTCCACCTCCTCCTCGCGCTGCTCGTGCAGGACGAGGGAATCGTCGTACCGATCCTGCAACGGGTCGGGGCGAACGTCACGGCACTCCGCACAGCGAGTGAAGCAGAGGCGGCGCGCTATGCAAGGCAGAGCGATGCCCAGCCCACCATCAGCCGCGAACTGAACGCGGTCGTCGACGGGGCAGAGGCCGACGCCAAGCGCCTGGGCGACGAGTACGTGTCGACGGAACACCTGCTGATCGCGCTGGCCGACGCCAAGGGCACCGACAGCATGCGCCTCCTCGGCACCGTCGGCGCGAATCGCGCAGCATTGCTCGAGGCGCTCAAGCTGGTGCGCGGTGCGCACAAGGTCACGGACCAGACACCGGAGCAGCAGTACCAGGCGCTGCAGCGGTACACGCGCGACCTCACGGAGGCAGCGCGCAAGGGGAAACTCGATCCGGTCATCGGGCGGGACGAGGAAATCCGCCGCGTCATCCAGGTGCTGTCGCGTCGCACCAAGAACAATCCGGTGCTGATCGGGGAGCCGGGCGTCGGCAAGACCGCGATCGCGGAAGGCCTCGCGCAACGCATCGTCAGCGGCGACGTGCCGGAAGGGCTGCGCAACAAGAAGCTGGTGTCGCTCGACCTCGGTGCACTCATCGCCGGTGCGAAATTCCGCGGAGAGTTCGAGGAGCGACTCAAGTCCGTGCTCAAGGAGATTACGTCGGCCGAGGGGTTGTACGTCGTATTCATCGACGAAATGCACACCCTTGTTGGAGCTGGCAAGGCGGAAGGAAGCATGGACGCCGGAAACATGCTGAAGCCGATGCTCGCGCGCGGTGAACTGCGCGTCGTCGGAGCGACGACACTCGACGAGTACCGCAAGCATGTCGAGAAGGACGCCGCGCTCGAACGTCGCTTCCAGCCGGTCTACGTCGGCGAGCCGAGTGTGGAGAGCACCATCGCGATCCTTCGCGGACTCAAGGAGCGCTACGAGGCGCACCACGGTGTACGCATCACCGATGGCGCGGTGGTCGCCGCGGCCACGCTGTCCAATCGGTACATCGGTGACCGTTTCCTCCCCGACAAGGCGATCGACCTCATCGACGAAGCGTCGTCCCGCTTGCGCATCGAGATCGACTCGGTCCCGCAGGAGATCGACGAGGTCGAGCGGCGCATCGTGCAGTTCGAGATCGAACGGCAGGCGCTTCGGAAAGAAACGGATCCGGCATCGGTGGAACGACGCGCGACGATCGAGCGAGATCTGGCCGATCTCAAGGAGAAGACCGCCGGAATGCGCGCCCAATGGCAGCAAGAGAAGGAGACGCTCGGTTCCGTTGGCCGGATCAAGGGCGAGATCGAGCAGGCACGCTTCGAGGCAGAGCAGGCCACGCGCACCGGCGACTTGAATCGCGCGGCGGAGATCACGTACGGGCTTATCCCGCAGCTCGAACGCGACATGAAGGGCGCGGAGGCGAAGCTTGGGAGCCAGCAGGGGCGTCCGCAGTTCCTCAAGGAGGAGGTGGGGGCCGATGATATCGCGGAAGTCGTCGCGCGTTGGACGGGCATTCCCGTCACGCGTATGCTGGAGTCCGAGCGCGAACGACTGACGCGTCTCGAGGACGTGCTCGCCACGCGCGTGATTGGCCAGCGCGAAGCGGTGCGTGCCGTGGCGAACGCGGTTCGCCGCTCGCGTGCCGGTCTTCAGGATCCGAATCGCCCGATCGGATCATTCATCTTTCTCGGACCCACCGGCGTCGGAAAAACGGAGACGGCGCGTGCGCTCGCGGAGTTCCTGTTCGACGACGAGCACGCGATGGTACGCATCGACATGTCGGAGTACATGGAGAAGCACGCGGTGGCGCGCCTCATCGGTGCTCCTCCGGGCTACGTCGGGTACGAGGAGGGCGGCCAGCTCACGGAAGCCGTACGTCGGCGGCCGTACAGCGTGATTCTGTTCGACGAGATCGAGAAGGCCCATCCGGATGTCTTCAATATCCTCTTGCAGCTGCTCGATGACGGGCGCCTCACCGACTCGCAGGGTCGCACGGTCGACTTTCGCAACTCCGTCGTGATCATGACCTCCAACGTGGGCAGCTCGATGATTCTGGAGCGCGGGCAGAACGATGACGCGTCCGCGTGGGGCAGCATCGAGTCGGACGTGTTGCAAGCGCTGCGGGGCGTGTTCAAGCCCGAGTTCCTGAACCGCATCGACGACGTGGTGGTGTTTCACCCATTGGGTCGCGGCGAGATCGATCACATCGTCGACCTGCAACTCGCGGGGCTGCGCCGGCTGCTTGGTGATCGCAAGCTGACGATCCGACTCAGTGCCGACGCGCGGGCACGTCTTGCCGATGAAGGCTACGATCCGTCATTCGGCGCACGTCCGCTCAAGCGCGCCGTGCAGCGACTGTTGCAGAATCCGCTGGCGCTTGCCGTGCTGGAGGGACGGTTCAAGGAAGGCGACGCGATTGTCGCTGACGTCGCGCCGGGTGAGGAAGCGCTGGTGTTCCATCACGAGACGCAACAAGCGGCCGCTACATGATGGCGTGCCCACGCGTGGTCATGGCGTTGTTCGTCGCACTCGCATGTGCGTGCGGCGGCGGTAGTGCAGACAAGGGGACCGGCCCGGCTCCGGTTCCAGTTCCAGTTCCGGTACCGACGACCAACGGACCACTGGGACCGCTGGCGGCGGGTACTACCTACCTGAGCCCGAACAGTTGGCTGGAGTACGTACCCGGGACTGCGCCGCTGATCATCGTGGCCCCGCACGGCGGTTCGGTTGCGCCGGCGGAGCTGCCAGACCGCGTGTGCACCGCCTGCGTCACCGTCACCGACGTGAACACGCAGGAACTGTCACGCGCAATCATCGACGCATTCGCCAGGCGTACCGGTGTGCGACCACATCTGGTGGTCAACCGGCTGCATCGCCGCAAGTTCGACGGGAATCGTGCATTGGCGGAGGCCACGAATGGACACGCCCCACTCGCTCCGACGTGGACATGGTTGCAGTCTGCCGTCGACTCGGCCAGGCTGCGGGTCGCGGCGGCACACGGTCGCGGGCTCCTCATCGACCTGCATGGTCATGGCCACGCCATCGCGCGACTCGAACTGGGCTACTTGCTGAGCGCGAGCGATCTGCGCCGCACTGACGCTGCTTTGGCGACTGCGGGGGACATGGGTCGCACGAGCATTGCACGCCTCGCCGGGGACGCGAAGAGTGGCGAGCGAGGTACGGCGCTGCTGCGCGGGCCGAACAGCCTCGGCACGCTGCTCGTGGGTGCAGGCGTACCGTCCGTCCCGTCTGCCGGTACGCCGGCACCGCTCATCGGCGAGGACTACTTCGACGGCGGCTTCAATACGGCGCGCAATGGGTCGGCGAGTGGCGGTGCGATCGATGCAATCCAGATCGAGACGCACTTCACCGGAGTTCGCGACAATGCGAATAGCCGCGCCGCATTTGCCGACGTGCTCGCCGGCGTGCTCGTCCAGTATCTCGAACGGCACTACGGCTGGCGTCCATGACGATTGCTTCGCTCCCTCCGCTGCGTCCAGGCGAGCTGGATGCGATGGAGGTGGCGCTCGACGAAGCACGGATGGCTGCCGCCGCAGGCGAGGTTCCGGTCGGTGCTGCACTGCTGGTCGACGGCATGGTGCGTGTACGTGGAGCGAACCGCATGCGCGCCGACCACGACGCCACATCGCACGCCGAGCTGCTCGTTTTGCGTGAAGCGGCACTCCTGCTCGGTGACGCGGCGCTGCGGGACAGTACGCTCGTCGTATCGCTTGAGCCCTGTGCGATGTGTGCCGGTGCGATCGTGCTTGCACGCGTAGGACGGCTCGTGTTCGGCGCGTGGGACGACAAGGCCGGCATGTGCGGATCCGTGGGCGATGTCGTGCGTCATGCGCGGCTCAATCACCGGCCGGAAGTGCAAGGCGGCGTGCTGGCCGAGAGGAGTCGTGAACTGTTGCGTGAATTTTTCCACGCACGCCGCTGATGCCGCGAGATTGAGGCGACGGCGTTGGAGCCGGGCATGTCAATTCTGTTCAAGCCATGCAGCCTCGTGCGCAATAGCGTAGCGGTTCCTTTGAGTCCTCGAGCGATCCGCGTTGTCATTGGAGAAACTTGCCATGCGAGAGCTGGCCTCTGGACCTATGGGAGAGCCCATCCTCGAAGCCGTGATCAGTGAAATCCGTCGGACCGCTCCAACGCTGCACTACACGCGGCACAAGAGTCGAGCGCTGTTTTCGGAGGGCGTCGACGTACTGGCGGTCGTTGCGCGTTCCAATGGCGTCGAACTGCTCTTCCTCGACGACATCGTCTTCTTCGTCGGTGAGTGCGAACAGTGGAAGTCCGGCACCGTGATCACCGGAGTCGATACGCAAACGCTCTCGTCACTGCGTGCACTCGTTCGCAAGTTGCAACTTGCGGGACTCGAGCGTCGGCAGCAGTTGGTCCCTGAACGACAGCGCCGATTGCGCGAGTCGTAGTGAGTGCAGCGCCGATTGAGGGCGCAATTTTGTTCTAGACCGCACAAAATCAGCGCGCACATCTTGAGCGTGTTTTCAGCATCGCCTGTACGCGCAACCGTGTGAAGAGTCCCGACTCGACGCAGGGCCTCGGCGCGCCGGCCGTTTGCAGAGCGCCCATTTCACTGAATTTCACTCGTCGTGCCGCTTGATGGCGGTCGGAGGCTCGAGCATGATCTCATTCGTCCCGCGCGCATTATGTGCTGCGGTCATCGCCTGCTGTGCGCTGGCGCTCCCTTCATCAACGATCTTCGCGCAAGCCAGGGCCGGCGTTGTCACTGGCCGCATCGTGGAAGCGGTCGGAGGAGCGCCCATCTCCAACGCGCAGATCAGCGTCGCTGGTACGACGGTCGGTACGCTGAGCAACGATGACGGCCGCTACACGCTGCGCGGCGTCCCGGCTGGTGCAGTCACCGTGCGAGCGCTCCGCATCGGCTACGCGGAAGCGAGCCGCCAGATCACGGTGAATGTGGGCGAAACGGCCACGGTCGACCTGCAACTCGGCAAGGTGGCGGTCAGCCTCACGCCGGTCGTCACGACGGCCACCGGCACCCAGGACCGCCTCTCGGTGCCCAACCAGATCCCGCAGGTCGATGCGGCGAAGGCCATTGAGAATGCGCAGATCAGCTCCGTCGGTGACTTGCTCGTCGGCAAAGTCGCCGGCGTGCAGATCCTCCCGGGCTCGGGCGTCAACTCGGCGTCGCGGATTCGCATCCGCGGCACGTCCTCGATCTCGCTCAGCAGCGACCCGATCGTCTTCGTCGACGGCATCCGCATTCAGAGCGGCACGTCGGCGCTCGGCGCCGGCCCGCTCACGAGCCGCCTGAACGACATCAACCCGGAAGACATCGAAACCATCGACGTCGTCCGCGGCCCGGCCGCCTCGGCCACCTACGGCACCGACGCCGCCACCGGCGTGCTCGTGATCACGACCAAGCGCGGCCGCGCCGGCGCGACCAAGTGGAACGTGTACACCGAGCAGGGCCTCACGCGCGATGCGAACAACTATCCCGACGCGTACATCGCGTTCGGCAAGTTTGCGAATACGAGCGCGGCGCTGAACGGCACCGCGCGCGATTGCCAGATCAACACGATCGCGGCCGGCACCTGCGTCGTCGACTCCGTGCGCACGTTCAACCTTTGGCAAGACGACCGCGCCACGCCGCTCAAGCTCGGCGACCGCAACCAGTACGGCATCAGCGTGTCCGGGGGCAGCGAAAGCATCAACTACTTCGCCGCGATCGAGCGCGAGACGACGACCGGTACGATCGGCATGCCGCAGTTCGAGAAGGATCGCTTTGCTCGCCAGGGCGTCCCGCTGCAGAAGGAATGGGTCGATCCGAACAACTTCCGGCGCGTGAGCCTGCGCTCGAATCTCGACCTGCGCATCAGCCCGACGCTGCAGATCCCGATTCGCAGCTATTTCCTCACGAGCCAGCAGCAGCAGGCGCCCGACGGCAACAACACCGTCGGTTTGGGCTCGAACGCCTTTGGCGGCCCGGGCACCCGCAACCGGCTCTCCGGCACGGACTCGCTCTATGGGTACCGGGCGTTTACGCCGGGCGACATCTTCCAGCGCACGACGACCAGCGACGTGCAGCGCTGGATTGGCTCGATTTCTCCTGTGTGGTCGCCGCGCTCGTGGTTGCAGGCCCGCGGTAACGCGGGGCTTGACTACTCGATCAATTCGTTTGAGGACATCTGCCTCCGCGACCAGTGCGTGAACAACGGCCAGACGCGACTGGGCCTGCTGAACATCGCTAACACCCGCTCGTTTCAGTGGACGGCCGATTATTCCGCGACCGCCAGCTTCCGCCCGACGTCCTGGCTCGACTCGCGGACGACCGCTGGCTTCCAGTTCGTGCATGCATCCAGCGAGGCAGACTCGGCCAATGGCACCCAGCTGCCTCCCGGCGGTGGCACACTGAGCCAGCTTTCGGTGCAAAGGGTCGGTGCGGCCGCGGCCGTCACCAAGACGGTCGGCATCTTCATTGAGCAGACCGCGCAGTTTGGCGGACGACTGGACGCCGTTGCATCCGTGCGCGGCGACCAGAACAGTGCCTTTGGCCAGAACTTCGGCACGGCGTTCTATCCGCGCCTCGGGCTGTCCTATCGCATGTCCGAAGAGGAGTGGTTCCCGCTCAAGGATAAGATCAACCTGTTCCGCTTGCGCAGCTCCTGGGGTCAGGCCGGCCTCCGCCCCGGCACCACGGACGCCCTCGCGTTCTTTGCCGCCAACGTGTACCGCGAAACGGCGGCCGAAGTCCCGGGCCTGATCTACCAGACGCTCGGCAACCGGAACCTGCGCCCCGAAACACAGACCGAGATCGAAGGCGGCTTTGACCTGGGCCTCTTCGGCGATCGCGTGACGACGACGCTGTCGTACTACGACAAGACGTCGAGCGACGCGATCATCAACCAGACGCTCGCGCCGTCGCTCGGCACGGGCTCTACCCAGCGCTCGGTGAACATCGGCTCTATCCGCAACTGGGGCTGGGAGTACCTCGTCACCGCGCAGCCGCTGCGCGCCGCGCAGTTCGGCTTGGATTTCACGGTCAACGGCTCCTACAACAGCAACGAGATCCTCGACCTGGGCGGTCAGCCGGCCGGTACGGGCGTCTTCCGGAACAACGTCGGCTACCCGATTCTATCGATCTGGGACTTCCCGTACTCGTATAGCGATACGAATGGCGATGGCCTGATCGCGCTCTCCGAGGTCACGGTGGACTCAGTGCGCCGGTACATGGGGTACAGCAGCCCGCGGGCGGAGCTCTCGATCCAGAGCGGCGTCGACCTGTTCAAGGATGGCCAGCTGCGCTTCACGGCCCTGATCGACGGCAAGTTCGGCGGCCTGGTGGAGAACACGACGGAGCTGTTTCGCTGTGCGAGCCGGTTGAATGCGCGCGAGCGCATCGACCCCACCGCCCCGCTCGATCGGCAGGCCCGCTGTGCCGCCGTGCAGAAGCCCGGCGCGCAGTCGACGTCCTTCGGATTCCTGGAGAGCGGCAACTACTGGCGCCTGCGCGAGCTGGCGGCTACGTGGCGCATCCCGACGACCTGGGTGTCGAAGGTGGCCAAGACCAAGAGCGGCACGGTGACCCTGTCCGCCCGTAACCTGAAGCTGTGGAGTGACTACTCCGGAGTGGATCCCGAGACGTCGCGCGGCGGCGGCACGTTGGGCACGGCCGCGAGCAACCTACAGGACGAGTTCCAGATCACGCCTGCGATCCAGACCTGGACGCTGCGTTTCAACTTCGGCTTCTAAACCACACGCAATGCTCAAGCAGACTTCCTTCTGGGCGCGGAGCGCGGGACTGGTGGCGCTCCCGCTGCTCGCGTCCTGCAGTCTCGACACTCTGGTGCGGGCGACCGACCCGGACATCATCGGCGTCGAATCGATCAACAGCCCGAGTTCAGCCAACGCGTTGCGAATCGGCACCCTCGGGCGCTTCAACGCCAACACGACCGGCGGCGAGTCGATGTTCCTGTATGGCGGACTCTTTGGCGACGAGTTCACGACGGGCGACACCTTCACGCAGCGCAACGAGACCGACCAGCGCTCGCTGACGCCGGAAAACCTTAACATCGCGACGGCGTACCGCGGTTTGCACCTGCCCCGCATCGGCGCGATCCAGACGCGGGAGGCGCTCGCGTCGTTTTCGCCGCTGGCGCCGGCGTGGAACTACAGCGAGATGTTCTTCGTCGAGGCATACATGCTCAACCTGCTGGCCGAGCACTTCTGCAACGGCCAGCCGATCAGCTACATCGTGAACGGGGAAGAGCAGTACGGTGCACCGCTCGCGAACGACGCGATCTTCACCCTGGCGCTCGCCAAGGTCGACTCGGGCCTCACGCGACTCGGAGCCACCGCGGGCACGAACGAGACGCGGGTGCGCAGTTCGCTGCAGATCCTGCGGGCGCGCATCCTGCTCAACCAGGGCAACTTCGCCGCGGTTGCGGCCACCGTCGCGGCCGTGCCCACGACATTCGTGTGGAACCAGGAGCATTCGTTGACCGCGCGTACGCCGGGCGTGTGGTCGTTGGTCAACAACCAGCGCCGTTATATCGTGGCGAACAACGAGGGCCCGCTCGGCCTCAACTTCGCGTCGAATGACCCGCGCGTGCCAGTGTGCACCGCGGGCCAGGCGGCCTGCACGGCCGTGGGGGCCACGAACCCGCGTCCCTTCGACACCGGCAACACGCTCGTGCCGAACATGCTCTTCCAGCTCGTGTGGCCGGCCGATGCATCATCGGTGGCGCTCGTGAGCGGGCTGCAGGCACGGTTGTATGAGGCCGAAGCGCTCAATCGCACCGGCAACTTCGCCGGCGCATTGACGATCCTGAACGCGCTCCGCGCGGCACCGCCGGGCTATGGCCGCACGATCGCGGCCCTGCCGGCGCTGGCGGATCCGGGGACCGACGCCGGGCGTCGCGACCTGATCTTCCGGGAGAAGGGCTTCTGGCTGTTCGGTTTGGGGCATCGCTACGGCGACCTGCGCCGCATGATGCGGCAGTACGGCATGACAGCCAATCAGGTGTTCCCGAATGGCACCTGGCAGCTGAACCGGACGCCCGGCTACTCGACCGATGTCGTGTTCCGCACGCCCACGGCCGAGTCGTTCAACCCGCTGCTGCCGCTCGGAACGAACGGCGTGGCGGCCTGTCAAAACTTCAACCCGTAAACTTGCGCGTTGCTGCAGAACGATGGGGTGGGTGCTCACGCACCCACCCCATCTGTCGTTCAAGTTCCGTCGAATCTCGTTGTGCTGTGCATTTCTTGCACTGATCATGCAGGACCGCGACATGGCACCGGGCACTCGTCCAGTTACAGCGGCGAATTTCTCGGCAGAGCGGGACAAGAGCACAGCGGTCGTCACGACTGATTGCGTCCTGACACAGAGCACTCACCCTCTGACCCGCAAACAGTTCGCGAGGGACGACGTCACTATACGGTTCGGCATCAACCCACGACATCCGTCGCATCGGCCGCGCTGTGCGATGCCGTGCGCATCTCGATGCCACCCGCCGGTAAGTCATGCCTACGTTGACCGAGTCGCTTCAACTGACACTCTGGACCCCTCCGTGCAGTGCCGAGCCGGTTGAGCTGTTGAGTGCACTGTACGCGCGGCACCGCTTCCCGGCCCACGCGCACGAGACATTTGCAATCGGGGTCGTAGTGCGCGGCACGAGCGCGACGCGCTATCGAGGTGCCATCGACGTGCACCGGCCCGGTGGCCTCATTGTCATCGAGCCCGGTGAGATCCATACGGGCGAACCGCGCGATGGGGACGGTTGGGGCTACCGCATGATCTACCCGTCCGCTGCACAGCTGGCCGCACTCAGCATGACGCCGATCGAGCTTGTCAGCGCGCCTGGGTTGAGTGCGGGGAGCTTCATTGCAGACCCGCTGCTGGCGGAACGGTTTCTCGCTGCGCATGAGCTGTTGCAGCGGAGTCAGGACGACGCATCAGCGCCGGAAGACACCGTGCGCGGAAGCGTGTTGATGACCGACGTGCTCTGTGATCTCACGACAGTGCTGACCGCTGAACGTCAGTCGACTCCGCAAGCGCTCGACGAACGGCCAGTTGCAGTGCGCGTCGTGTGCGACTTCCTGGAGGCGAACTACGCGTCACGCGTCTCGCTCTCTCAACTCACTGCGCTCGTTTCCCTCAGCCCGTTCCAGCTCATTCGCGTCTTCCGTCGCAACGTCGGAGTGACGCCCTACGCGTTCCTCGCGCTGATCCGGGTGCAACGCGCACGAGAGCTGCTCCGCACCGGTGTGCCCGCGACCCATGTTGCGTTCGCCACGGGGTTCTGCGATCAGAGTCACTTCACGCGCGTCTTCCGGCACATCGCTGGAATGACTCCGGGTCAGTACGCGGCGGCGCATCGTACATCGCACAGGATCTCGGGCGCACCGGTCGCCGAGCGACGTGTGGGGTTGTCGGCCTCGCGCCGCGCCATTGCATGAGGTGACGTCGCCGTCTCCGCTTCGCGCGATGGTGCCCCGAAAATGCAGTGGCTGCGACAGCGCAGCCTTGATAAGCCCTCGTGCCGCCGTTACGTATCAAGGCTGCTGGGGAGCTGGGCGGTCGATCGTCCTTGCGGTGTGACGTCCGTGCGGCATGTCGGAGCAGATTTGTGATGTTGTCGTTCCCAGGACAGGTGGCCGAGTGGTTGAAGGCACCGGTCTCGAAAACCGGCGGGCCCGCAAGGGTCTCGAGAGTTCGAATCTCTCCCTGTCCGTGCAGTTCTGGTTGCTGTTGCGGAGTTGGTCTGCGGCATGCGGTCACGTTGAGCAGTAGCCTGAGCGTTCCTGGTTCAGGATGGGTGGCCGAGTGGTTGAAGGCGCACGCCTGGAAAGCGTGTGGGCTCGAAAGGGTCTCGCGAGTTCGAATCTCGCCCCATCCGTATGATGTGTAAACGACTTAGGTCACCCACCGTGGTGACCTTTTTCGTTGGGGAGTTGGAGGGTGACAACTCCGGCAAGAATTGCTCTCTTTCAACGGGTAGAACTGCGCATGTTGGCCCGCCGCTCGCGTGGCACAGGTGCCGGCGAATGACGAAACCACGGCGCCGGTCGGGGCAACGTGACCCGCAGCGTTGCCGCGCACATAGCGCGAACGTGCGAGCTCCAGTGCGGCACATCCAGAGGTTTGGTCCGACTGCCTGCCATGACGCGTCGCTCCGGGCACCAGCGTGTGGCGGCTGTGCTTCGTCGGCTTTGCTCAGAGATGCGTGCTGTCCCACCATGGTCCCTAAAGAGTTGTCGACGACTCTTGCGCCTCTCTATTCGCGTGACGCATATATGGGTCAGCCTTATATGCGTCACGCGAATAGAGAGGGTCGGCAGCGATGGATCGTGAGCGATCGTTTGAGCGGTTCCTTCCGCTCCGCCCCGTGGAGTTCGGCATCCTGCTGAGCCTCGGGGAAGCGGAGCGGCACGGGTACGGGATGATCAAGGACGCCGCCAAGCGCGGGATCGTGCGGGCGCCGGACGTGGGCACGCTGTATCGCGCGCTGCGCCGCATGACGGACCAAGGACTCATCGTCGAGTCGGATCGCCGCTCGGCGCACGACGTCGATGACGAACGGCGGCAGCACTATCGCATCACGCCGCTCGGGCGGCGTGTTGCGCGCGGGCAGGCACTGCAGTTCGCGGCGCTGGCTCGCGCCGCGGTGGAAGGCGGACTGTTGGAAGGCGGTGCGTTGTGAGCCGAGCGCGCAGCGGCGCCCTGGCGCGCGTGTCGGACGCCCTGTCGAAACTGCTACTGCGCTGGTACCCGCTGGACTTCCGAGAGGAGATGGGGCCCGCGATGCGCGAGGCGTACCGCGACCGCTTCGACGATGCGGTGCGCGAGCGCGGAGTCCCAGGGCTGGTGCTGGCGTGGTGTGCCGCGCTCGCTGATGCGATGCGCAACGGCATCGGCGAACGCGCACGACCGTCGATCCGCTGGCGGCGCAGCGGACGGTGGGGGCGCGATGCGGAGCGGGTCGTGAAGCGCCTGGTGCGCGCGCCGGTGTTCGCGCTATCGACGATTGCGACGCTGGGCATCGGGCTGGCGGCGTTCGCGATCGTATACACAGCGGTCTCGAACGTGCTCCTCGCGCCGATGCCGTACGACAGGCCCGATGGCGTGTACTGGGTGTTCCGCGACTATCCGTGGCTCGGGCTTGAACGGAGCTCTGCCGCCGGCACCGACGTGGACGCACTCGCGCAGCTTGACGTGGTGGAGCACGCCGCTGCCGTGCGCCCGCCCCGCGGCGTCACACTCACGGGGGCCGGGGACGGGGGCGCCGAGCGCCCGCGCGAAGTGCGGCGCATGGTCGTATCACCGGCCTTGTTCCCGCTGCTTGGCGTCGCGCCGATGCTGGGACGCGTATTCGGCCCCGACGAGAGCGGGCCGGGACGCGCGCCACACGCGGTGCTGACGCATGGGTTGTGGGCGTCGCTCGGCGCCGATTCGTCGCTGGTCGGGCGCTCGATTCGTCTGGAAGGGCAGCCATTCACGGTGATCGGCGTTATGCCGCCGAGCTTCCGGTTCGTCCGGCCCACCGGGACCAGCGGATCGCAGGGGGCGGATGTCTACACGACGCTGGAGGTCCGCCTCGCGGAGGCCGATCCGCAGGCGGGAAATTACGCCGCGCTGCTGCGCGCACGTGATGGCGTAGGACGCGACCAGCTTGAGGAGGCGGTCGCATCGGTCGGCCGGACGGTCGACCGCGAGCATTTCGAGAGTCACGGCCTGACGTTGTCGGCGGTCGGGGCGCACGAGGATTTGGTGCGCGACGTGCGCCCCGCGCTGACCGTCATGGCAGTGGCCGCTGCGCTGCTGCTCGCCGTGCTGGTCGCCAACTTGACGTCGCTGCTGTTGGTGCGCGCCACGCAGCGCGAACGCGAGTTCGCAATCTCGCGCGCGCTGGGTGCCGACGGTGCCGCCATCGCGCGCGCGACCGTGCTGGAGGGTGCAGTGCTGGGTGCCATCGGCGGTGCCATCGGCGCTGGGCTCGCGTGGTGGGGAAGTCACGCGCTGGCTGAGCTGACGCCGGTGACGTTCCCGCGGCGCGAGGACCTGGCGCTCGATCCCGCCGGCGCGCTCGTGACGGTCGCCACAGGGCTCGTGCTCGGCGTGCTCGCCGGATTGATCCCCGGCGTGTGGGCCGCGCGATTGCAGCTCGGCAGCCTCATGGCGACCGCCAACGCGCGTTCGGGAGGCGGCCGCGCCACGTTGCGCCGGGCCATGCTCGCCTCGCAGATCGCACTCAGCTTCATCCTGCTGTGCAGCGGCACGCTCGTGGTCCGCACGCTGGACACGCTGCTGCGCGCCGATCCTGGGTTCGACCCCGCGAACGTGACGACACTACGGGTCCCCATCACCGGGCAGCGCTTTCCCGAGGCCGAAGACGCCGCGCGGATGCAGGAGCGTATCGAGCGTGCGCTGGCCGCGATACCTGGCGTGACGAGCGTCGGCGCGGTCTCCGAGCTTCCCATGCAGGGCAGCGCCGACCAGCGCCCCATGCTGTTTCCGGGCGCACCGGGGAACACGGGGGAGGCCGACCACGACCGGCCCGTGGTCGACGTGTTCTACGCGCGTTCGGGGTACGTCGAGACGCTCGGCGCACGCGTGGTCGAAGGCGTTCCGTTCCAGCGGCCGCACCGCCCCGGGCGCGCGGAGGTCATGATCGACGAGACGCTGGCGCGGACGTTCTTCCCGAAAGGCGGCGCGGTTGGGCGGGACATCCATATCAACGACGATACCGCGACCGTGACGGCCGTGCTTCGGCAGCTGCGGCAGTACGACCTGCACGCAGACGGGCGGCCCCAGGTGTTCCTGCGCGGCGAGGACTGGGCGTACGAGACGATGTCGTGGGCGATCCGGAGCTCGATCGATCCGTCATCGCTTGCACCAGCGATCGAGGCGGCCGTGCACACGGCCGACCCGTCGCTCGCCGTCGCGAGCGTGCGCCCAATGACGGCCGTGGTGGAGGACGCGTTGCGCGAGCGCCGACTCACCGCGACGCTCGTCGGCGGGTTCGCGCTGGTCGCGTTGCTGCTCACCGCCGTCGGCCTGTTCGGCACAGTGGCGAGCGCGATCCTTCGGCGGAAGCATGAGCTGGCAGTCCGCATCGCCCTCGGCGCCAATCACGGTGGCGTCCTGTGGATGCTGATACGCGAAAGCGCGCGGCTGGTCCTGATCGGACTGCTGATCGCGGTTCCCGGTTTCCTGCTCGTTCGGCGGGTACTGGAGCGCGTGCTGGTGGGCGTGTCGACGTCGGATCCGGCCACGATTGCCGGCGTCGCACTCGGCCTCGCGGGGATCGCCCTGCTCGCGTCATACCTGCCGGCGCGGCGGGTGCTGCGCATCCACCCGGCGACGGCGCTTCGCGAGGAGTAGCGCGCAGTACCTACCGACGATGTCCCCTTGTATCACCACTCACACGAATCCACATCATGGCGAAGCGAATGGCCAGATACGCCTGGTTGCTGGCGTTGAGCTCGGGGTGCGCGCGCAATGTGCGGACACCGCCGCGCGCTCCAGACGGACGCGTTCCCGCAGCGAACAGCATGAACCTGGTCGAGCAGGCTCGCATTGTGCCGATCGCGGCGCACCACCAGCACATGGTCGCGCCGGCGTTCCTGTCCGTGTGGCACCCGGGACCGATGAAGGGCGCGACGCTGCCGCCGGCGCTCGACAGCTTGATGCGTGCGCATCGCGCACTGATTGGCGTTCCGGTCGTGACCGCCGATTCGGCACGGAGCGTGTACGCGGCCGACGCCCGTCTCGTGCTGTTCACGGGTGTCGTGTCGGGGCCACCGGCGATCGCTCGCCACTGGCGGAGTTACCGAAACGAGGGATGGACGCGCCACGTGCTCCCCACGGGGTACACGCTCCGTGATAGCAGCGGCCACATCTTCGGCGTGATGGTGGAGACGCGCCCCGACAGCAGCACGCGCTATGCGCGCCGGTTGATGAACGTGCTCGTCACGGTGGCGAAGGGTACTGACGGGAGATGGCGGATCGTCGCCGAGACCGGAACGCCGATCGAGAACAGCGTGAACGTCGACACGATCACGGCGGCGAGTCTCGTCGCGCATCTCGACGAGGCCGGGATCACCCACGGCGTGGTCGCGGGGCTGGGCTACGAGTTCGCGGACGGCCCGGAAACACCCGGAGAACGCGAGCGGCTACAGGCCGAGAACGACTGGACCGTGAAGCAGGTCGCGCAATTTCCTGGGCGCCTCACGGTCTTCTGCGGAATGAATCCGATCCGGTCGTACGCGATCGCCGAGATGGACCGGTGTTCGAAGATGCCCAGCGTGCGGGGAATGAAGCTGTACATCCACAATCGCGTCGACCTGACGAACCCGGACCACGTGCAGAAACTGCGTGCGTACGTGCGCGCCGCCAACGAGCGCCGCCTGCCGCTGCTGGTCCACCTCAGCATCGACGTTAACGACGGCGCGCGGCATGCGCGTACGTTTCTGGAGGAAGTCGTGCCGGAGGCACCGGACATTCCGATCCAGATCGCGCACATGGGAAGCGGGGGCACCTATCGCCTCACTGCACCGGACCAGGCGCTCAAGGTATTCGCCGATGCGGCCGCGGCGCGGAGTCCCCTCATGAAAAACCTCTACTTCGACTTCACCGGTAGCATCTACGGCACGCAGACGGCGGCGTCGCTCGACACGCTCGCACACCGGATGCGCACGATCGGACTGACGCGCATCCTGTTCGGGTCCGACCTGCCGCTCTTTCCGCTGGAGCCGCCCGGGCCGGCGTGGGCGCGGTTCCGCCGGCTCATCCCGCTCACGAACGATGAGCTTCGGATCATCGCACGGAACGTGATGCCGTACGCGCGGTGAGCGGAAGAAGTCCTGAGGACGTGGCTTGCGTCGGACCGGGGGAGGTTTTCTAGACGTGGAAGGCTCGCTCCATCCGTTGTCGCACGGGTGGAATTGAAGGCGTGGCAGCGGGGCGCTCAGAGGGCAGGCGATTCGCGAAGAACCACAGGCTGGGTCAAGTGCTCGCCGGAGTCGGCTATCGATGGCGGCCAGTCGCGATCGCGATTACGCCACCTCCCAGTATCTTCGCGTCAGCTCGGCGCGACGACGGCGACTCACGCGCAGTCGGGTTCCACTTTCCATCACGACCACCGTGTCGCTGTCATCTGCATCATGGAGTTCGACCACCTTGTCGAGGTTCACGATGACACTACGGTGAATGCGCGCGAAGCTCGTCTGATCGAGACGCTGGACGAGCGCAGAGAGGGACGCACGCATGACGTACGCGGTGCTTCCGACATACACGCGACTCTGAATGCCCGCCGCCTCGATCCAGTCGATGTTCGCCGTCCGCACGACGATCGCCTTGTCAGCGTGCTGCACCAGAAGCCGGGTCAGGGGTGAGAGCGGCCGACTGGAAGCGAGCGCATACTGGGGGGCGGCCCCGGCGTTAGGGGCGCGCGCAATCACATCCTTCGCGAAATCGACCAGTTGCCGATCAGCGAGCACGCGTCGCATCCGGTTCAACGTGTCCAATATGCGCGCAGGCGTCAGCGGGAGCGCCAGATAGCCATCGACGCCGAGTTCGTACGCTCGCACCGCATCATCGGCCACGCGTCCGAGAACGACGAGAAGTGGCCTGGCTGCCGGATCGACTATGTCCACGATGCGTTTCATGACGTCGAGGCCGTCCTTCCCGCTCAACTGCGCGTTCACGACGACAATGTCCGGGGCCAGTCGGATCGCGGCATTCAGAGTTGACGCTTCATCCGGACAGACGCGCAGCATTCGCACGCCCGCCCGGGTGAAGCATCGCCGCGATACGTCGTCGTGATCACCGAGCACCATCTGAAGCGGGGGGGCGCTCGACCGCTGGATGGCGGGAACGATGTCGGCCTCGGTGCCGATCGCGCACACGACCGTGGGGCGCGACGTCTGCACATCGATCCCGCCGGCACCAGTAGCCGACGGGGCGTCCGTAGCGCGGGCTCGAACTCGTGAGGTCATGGCATTCGCACGTGCGCAGAGGTATCGGACGTTCACCAGTGGAGCCGCCAACTGGGTTCGCGGCACATTCGCGGGTCGTGGTTTCAGTAGGCGATATAGCAGCCACACGACGCACCTGGGACATGTTCGGCACGAGTGGGGTGTTTGACGGCTCCAACGGCATCTGCGACGGCACGAGATCGTTCCAAGCGCGACACGTTCTCCTGCGCGCTACTGCGTTGCGAGCCCGAGTGCCGACACGCCATCGAGTTGGCATTGATCACCGATCTCCGTAGAATGCATTCGTCTAACGCTCACCCCGGTGGAAATCAGCCGATGACTGATGCACGAATTTCGGCTTCGCTTTCGAATCGACGACTCTACACGTACATCGCGATCGCGTGCTTCGGGTTGCTGCTCCTCGATCTGGGTACGGACGCACTGCTCGTGCTGCGGCGCGGCAGGGGCCTGCGGGAGCTCTGGGGGGGTATTCCCTTGGCGGTGCTCGGGTACCTCACGTACCTGGCCCTTTCGCCACTCGCGCTGTTGGTGTCGGCGAAAGTGCGCGTCTCGGGGCCGCGTGCACTCGCTGCGCACACGATTGCGGCCGCGGCATTTGTGCTGTTGCACGCCGCAATTCTGGTGAGTGTGCTGCTGCCCCTCGATCTGCTGGGGGGCGGATTCTTCCGCAGTATGCAAATGATCGTGGAGCGATTGGCGACGTTTGGCGTGGTGTCCTATGCGGCGCTGGCGGTCGTGCAGCGCGCGGTGCAGTACCAGGATGAATTGCGTCAACGCCAGGTACACGAGGCGGTGCTCGAGGGCGCATTGGCCCGTTCCGAGCTTGCGACGCTGCGAATGCAGCTTCAGCCACACTTCCTGTTCAACACACTGAACAGCATTTCTGCGCTCATGTACGACGACGTGCCGACCGCGCGACGCATGATCAACCGCCTGAGCGAGCTGCTGCGCGCTGCACTCGCTGATGGATCGCAGCTGGTGCCACTATCCGATGAGCTCGAGCTCGCAGGCCGATATCTGGAGATTCAGCGGCTTCGTTTTGGAGAACGGTTGAACGTCGGGTTCGAGATCGCACCGACGACGTTGGCCATTCCAGTGCCGCGTTTCGTCCTGCAACCGCTGCTGGAGAACGCAATCAAGTTCGGCGTGGCGCGGAAGCAGGCGCGCTCCACCATTCGCGTGATCGCGAACAATGCGGATCGCCACCTGTCCATACGCGTCGAGGATGACGGGGTGGGACCTGGAACGATGGCGCCTGCTTCGACGGGCATTGGGCTCTCCAATACGCGTTTGCGTCTGAACTACCTGTATGGCGCGAACGCAGCGGTCGACTTGGCGGAGCGGCCTGGCGGAGGGGCGCTCGCCACGTTGCACATCCCGCTCGAGACGGTAGCGGTCGAATGAGCGGGGTACGGTGCACGACGCTCGAGCGGGCCAGTACGCGTCCAGGCCACAGCCATTCCATCGGATGATCAGGAGACAAGTGTAGCTGTTATTCAGCGTTCCCGGTGAGTGCGCGCACACGATCCCGGTAGGATCGAGTGGTGTGGACTCGCGCGCCGCCCTTCAAAACCAGAATGTACTCGCCGCCGAACCACGTCTGAATCTCCTGGATCGCCCCGATTCGCACCAGCGCGCTTCGGCTGACACGCATGAACTCAGTGGGGTCGAGTACGGCCTCCAGGCGGCTGATTTGGTCGCGGATCGCGACAGTCTGTCGCGCCGTATGCAACCGGACGAACTTCCGGTCGGCCTCGACCCACGTCAGGTCTTCGACCGGCTGAAGCACGATGCGGTCGGCGTCGACACGCACGGGCAGGCGTCTGGCGTACTGAGACCGGGTTCGCATGTCTCGCAGGAGAGCGACCAGTCGTGCCGACTCTTCGACCGCAATCGCGTCGCGGCGTGACACATCGGGCCCGAGGCGCTGCTCCAGCGAACTGACGGTCGCCGCCAGGCGATCTTCGTCGACGGGCTTGAGCAGGTAGTCCAGCGCGCGCACCTCGAACGCCCTGACCGCGTACTGCTCGTACGCGGTCACGAACACGATCGCCGGAAGTGGCGCCTCCGCACTGGAGCGATGAAGTGCGTCCAGAAGCTGGAATCCATCCATCTCAGGCATCTGGATATCCAGGAAGACCACATCAGGCGAACGCCGGAGGATTGCAACGAGCGCTTCCTGCCCATTCTGCGCTTCCTCGATCACCTGCATGCGTGGATGCGAGTGGAGCATGCGGCGCAGGAGCAGGCGTGCGTTCTGCTCGTCGTCGACGATCAGTACCTTGAGCGTCATGGCGTCGGTTGCACAGGCAACTGGTGTCGTTCCCATCGAGTGGTGCATGGCTACCGCTGGTCTGGCGGAAAGTATCGATGGACACGCGCTCGAATCGTGCGACAATCACCGGACACGCGCAATGATCCTGGGTGCCCCATCCGCGCGGTCCACCCGACAACGCGGTTCGCGCGTACTCCAACCACGCCATGTGCCCGCGGTACGGCGATCCCTGCGGGATACCCGGCATTCGGCTGGGACGAGCGGGGTGGTGCGCGAGGGTGGTGCGCGAGGGTGGTGCGCGAGGGCGGTGCGTCCTCCTCCTGCGCACGGTGCTGCTCTGCAGCATGGGGTATCCGTACATGGCCGATCCCCGGCCGATGACGCCGCTCGATTCCGCCCGATCCCTGTCGACTCCGCGCCGGACGCAAAGAACGAAGGGCATGCTGCGCACACTGCTCCGCCTTGTTGCCGCACACCCGCACTGGAACGCGTGCATGGGCGCGACGCGGTCCGCTTCACCGAACCGGGTCTTGATGATCGCATCCTCAACCGCCGTTGGCGCCAGATGATATCGGCTCACGATGAAGGCCCCACGATAGCGGACGTCCGGGCCAGTTACGCGCACCGTCGGTTGCAGCCGCCTTGTACCAGCACCCAGCGCGTTGAGGCCGATAGATCACCATCCGTACCAGCCACATAGCCGCTCTGAGGCGAGGTCTTGTCCCTGATGGAAGCGCTACCTCTGCAGTTCTCCACCGCCTCCACATCGTGACGCCGAACAACAACGAATCAGCGCTGTTCGGCGTGGGGCTCGGGGACCTCCACTACAACGCGCGCTCGTCGTGCAATCAACTGTGCTATCGCTCTCGGACGTTCGCGGTCGGCATGTCCTTGCGCGCGGTCGACTTTCTTCCTGCGAAGGAGCGGGTATCGTGCTGCCCGGCGAGACCACAGTAGCCATTTGAGCACGAAGAGCTGCTCGGACTGAATGCTCGATCCGCATTGCCAGCCGCCTGAACATACCGCGATCGATTTCCACCCTCACCATTCATTCAGTGTCCCCGTCGCCGCCGATGCAATCGCTCGCCCTCGCCACTCTCGCGCTCCTGCTCGCCACGCCTGTCGGCGCCCAGCCACCCGCTTCGTCCGGCATCCGTCAGTGGACCGTTGGCGGCCCCGGGTTGAGCGACTACCACGTGGCACTCGACTCCACCGTCGCGCGCAGCCGCCGAACGAGCGTGCGCATCGCCTCTTTGAGCGGCGTGACCGAGGGCAGCGTCAACGTCTCCACTGTCGACTCGGTGCAGCGATTCGCCGGGAAGCGGGTTCGGCTCTCGGGGTACCTGCGCGCCTCCATGCTGAGCGCGGACGGCGGGGTGCTGTTCCTACGAGCCAATGCGGGCAGCCAAATGCTGACGACTGTCACCTCGCAGGCGGCGCGCGTGCGCGGCACCACCGACTGGACGCTGGTTCAGGTCGAGCTTGATGTGCCAGTGTCCGCGACGTCGTTGATGTTCGGTGTGAACGTGACCGGCGCCGGCACGTTGTGGGCGGACGACCTCGCGCTCGATTCGCCGATCGAGGGCGTGATCTCGCTCAGCGACGGAGGACTCTTCGACTTCGAGAAAGTGCTGCTCAAGCTGCCAGCCGTGGTCACACGCACGACACGCGAGCCGCCGCGCGCGCTCGACGCTCGTGGCCTGGAGAACGTCGTCGCCTTCACTCGCCTGCTCGGGTACGTGCGCTACTTCCATCCAGCCGACGAAGCGCTGCGGGTGAACTGGAACGAGTTCGCCGTGCATGGCGTCCGAACAGTGGAAAGCGCCCCGACACCCGACAGCCTCGCCGCCACGCTGCGCGCGCTATTCGTGTCAGTCGCTCCCACAGTCGCTGTATTTCGTACGGCCACCGCTCCGCCAGCGCCGCTCGCAGCACGGCCTGTCAGCGGGCCGACGACCGGCGTGCTCATGTGGCGACATGTCGGCGTAAGTGTGGATGAGCCGCGCCCGGGCCTCGGCATCTACACCAGCCGGCGCGTACTGCTGCCGCCCCCTACGCCTGGCGCGTCTACCGTGGGCCCGGAACTGCTCGCGCTTGGCGGGCACGTGACGAAAGGCATCGTTGACATCGCGGTGCCCGACCCTCGTCAGCCGCTGCGCGTGGATATCGGCAGCGGCGTGTCCGCCATGGTGCCACTCGCCGTGTACACGGCGCTCCCTTCGCTCCCGGATTCGCTGGCCAAGGCGCCGCCATCGCAGCGGACGGCGGTTCCACTGTCGCGGTACGACCGTGCGACACGGCTGGCTGCGGTGGCCACCACGTGGAACACCATGCAGCACTTTTACCCGTACTTCGACGTGGTGCAAACCGACTGGCCGGCCGCGCTGCGGCGCGCGCTCGCCAGCGCCGCTACTGACAGCGGTCGCGCCGACTTTGTGGTCACGCTGGAACGACTCGTCGCCGCGTTGTCCGATGGTCATGGCAACGTGGGCAACGGCCCGAGTCAAGAACGACTTCCGCTGACGCTGGAGCGCGTGGAGGGCCAAGTTGTCGTGGTGGGCGTCGGCGACAGCGCCGGCGCGGCCGGCATTCGCCTTGGCGACGTGGTGCTCGCCGTCGACGGCGTGCCCGTGAACGCGGCGCTGCGCGCGTGGGAAGAGCGCACTCCCGGCGCGACGCCATGGAGCGTCCGTCACCGCGCACTCACGCGGTTGGGCAGTGGCCCAGTCGACAGCACTGCCACGCTGCGGGTTCGCGACGGCACCAGCCCGTCGGCGCCCCCGCGCGATCTGCGGCTTTCGCGCACCACGTCCGTCTCCGTGTCGCCCGCGGGTCAGCCGGCCCAGATCGCGGAGCTGCAGCCCGGCGTGATATACGTGGATCTTGCGCGGATCAAGGACGCTGATTTCCAGGCCGCCCTACCGCAGCTCCAGAAGGCCACCGGCATCGTGTTCGACATGCGCGGCTATCCCAGCAACGGTTTGAACACGCCGATGATCCTCGCCCACCTCACGGACAGCGTCATCCACTCACCCCGCTTCGAAACGCCGCTCACGGTACGACCTGACCACGAGGGGGTCCAGTTTCTGGGAGGCAGCTGGAGCGTGAAGCCCGTCGTGCCCAGGCTCAGCGCGAAGATCGCCTTCCTTACCGGCGCCGGCGCCATCAGCTACGCCGAGACCACGATGGGCATCGTGGAGGCGTTCAAGCTCGGTGTGATCGTTGGCGATACGACGGCCGGGACAAACGGCAACACCAATCCGTTTCTGCTACCCGGCGGCCACGCGGTGTTGTGGACCGGCATGCGAGTTCGCAAGCCGGACGGCTCGCGTCACCACGGCGTAGGGATCGCCCCTGCCGTGCTCGCGCGCCGTACCATCATGGGCGTGGCCGCAGGGCGCGACGAAGTGCTGGAGCGCGCCCTCGGCGTCGTCACCGACGCCGTAGAAAGCCGGTCACCATCTGCACACAAGAGCGAGCGCCCATTGACGCGACGGCGCCCGAGTTGATCGAGGTCATCTCCGGTGTGCGTCATCTGTCCGACGGGTGAGTGTTGGTCAATGCTGGATTGCGGTGTCAACTCGTGCTCCTCGACGCGCGTCTTTCGAATTCAATGCTGGCCCTGGATGTGGGCTCAAGCGGCGGCACTGGATATGGACCTCGTGCGACGCCGATCATTTGCTCTTGTCGGATTCGACGCTCCTGCGGCCCATGCTTCACCCGACCGCCAATGCCTCTCCTTCTTGCTTTGATCATCGCGGCCATGCCGGCGACGCAGGATACCGTCGTTGCCCCGGCCGCCGTGCAACGGGCATCGGTGGCGATCCGGACCATCGACCCCGCCGATGCGGACTTCAAGGATCTCGAGCACCTCAAGAAGGCGCTCGGGACGGCACGCGTCGTCGTGCTCGGCGAACCCCACAATGACGGCGCGACGCTGCAGGCGAAGGCGCGGCTCATCCGTTTCCTGCACGAACAGATGGGTTTCGACGCGCTGGTGATCGAGCAGGACCTGCTTGGCGTGCGCGAGGATGTGAGGCAGCTCGCTACTGAGACTCCACTCGCGGAACTCCGAGGGTCGGTGGCGACGTACGTGGATGCTGAACGAGCCTGGTTGTTCAGCTATGTCGCGGAGCAGGCACGCGGGCCGCGAACGCTCCATCTCAGTGGGATGGATCCCTTGTGGAACACTCGCGAGCTGTCGACGGCATTCGGGCCGGACCTCGTCGCGTTTTTCGACAAAGTCAAACCGGGAACGCTCCCCGCCGACCTGCGCGCAGTACTAGTGGGCACCATCGGCCATCCTTACATGGCCGATCCCCGCCCAATGACCCCAGGCCGCTTCCGCACGGTCCCCGTCGAAACCGTGCTGGCCGCGAAGGACGAAGCCGTTCTACGCGCGTTGCTCGGCGTCATCGTATCCAATCGGCCGGCCTTCGAACGGACGCACGGGCGCAACGAAGTGCGCTTCACCGAATTGGCGCTTGAGAATCGCGTCCTCAACCTCCGCTACCATGCAGACCGACAGCAACCCAACCGGGCGAACGTTGTGCTCGGCGCGCGGGACTCGCTGATGGGTCGTGCGGCGGCATTCCTGGTGAACGACTACTACAAGGGCCGCAAAGCCGTGATCTCGTCGGGCAGCCACCATGCGATGAGCAACGGCGCCGAGCTTGGCGTGGCGGGTTACGAGAACATGATCGGGCACTTGCGCCGCAGCGTACCGACCGGGGTTTACAGCGTCGGCTTCGTCGCGCACGAGGGAAAGCATGGCCCCAGTCCCGGGTATGCGACGCCGATCGATTCCACCCGCTTCGGTTCGCCCGAGTGGGCCGCGAGCCAGCTCAGCGCCGACCATCTGTGGATCGACATGAACCAGGTGCCCGGGATGTACCGCAGCAAGCTGTTCAACACGCAGCCGGTTGCCCTGTGGAAACGGCACTTCGACTTCGCGTTCTACATCCGACGCGAGCATCCGCTGACGCCCCGGTAGTCATCCCGAGCCTGCTACATCGAGGTCCTTCAACTCTCTCCGTCGAGTCGGCGAATCCGCTTGAACTCACTCGGCAGCAGCAGATTCGACAGGAAGACGGGCAGCAGGTCCTTCTGGTCGGGCGTCAACAAGACACGAAGTGCGTCGATCACGGGTTCGAGCCGAGCCCACGCTTGCTGTCGCGCAGCCAACACGACCCGGCGTTCCTGGTGCACTGAATAGTTCGCTGGCCGACCGTGCAACGCGGTGGCGAGATCCCCGAAGATGGAGTCAATACCAGCCGCGTATGGCCGGTGCACGGCTTCGATGCGCTTGATCTGCTCGGCCGAGAGCTGCAGGGTGTCCTTCGCGCCCAAGATGTGCGCAGACGGCTGGAAGAACGTTTGCATCAAGCGCTGTTTGATCTGCACCACGGTCAGTGCGGACCCTTTGCGCGTGCGACCCGGCGCAAGCACATCGTTCAATTCCTGAATGGATGGCGCCGGTGTGATCGGCACGGACACCTGCAGCGTCACGGCAAATGGAGCACGGACGACGCTGCGGGCCAGCCGCTCGTCACCGAAAGCGGGATTGACTGCGTAGCGGTACCGGCTGGTGCTTGCATCGAAGCCGGTAATGGCGAAAAGGGTGGGTGACGGCGCCGCCGCCTGCCCCCATCCGCGAAGATTTCGCGCGCCATGCACTAACTGATCGAGTGCCCCGAGCGAGTTGTTGACGATTACGGAGACATTCGCTCGCCCCGGGAGACTCAGGTCACGCATCGGGGCCATCAGCACGATGTCGAGATAAGATGTCCACGGGCCTCGGCAGGAATTTCGGTGCGCGATCTGTCCGCGCTGCGCAGTAAGGCAATCACGAATCGGTCGTGCACCGGTCGTCAGCAGCGTGCTGTATGCGCGACTGAATGCGGAGTCGGTCGCGTTCTCCGGCGAGAAAACGAACGCCGGATCGTTGAAGAGGCCGTCGCCGTTCACATCGCCTTGCACGAGTGGCGTGAAGGGCGTGCCGGAGCGGAGGTTGCCGGAGACACTCAGAAAGGTTTCGCTTTTCATCATCCAGGACATCGTCGCAACCAGCGAGTGCCGGACGTCGGCTGCGCTCGTACCCCACACTGCGGACGACGGGTGCTGGCCAGTCGCCGCGTCGAAGCCACGTACGCGATCCCGCACGTGCCCGAGCACGTAGTTGACGTAGAAGAATCGGCTCCGCAGTGGACGCGCGCCGACCGTCGAGAAGAGGACTGACAGCTGCCTGCTCTCGGCGCGCTGGTCCGCCTCGAGGACATTCACGCGGGAGAAGCGGGGATCGACGCGCGACGCCAGTGGATCCACCATGCCCGACGCTTCGTGAATGCGTCCGCCCTCGGCGAAGGTGCGTCGTCCGCCCTCAGCTGGCAACGAAAGCCCCGGCACACCGTTGAAGTTGAGATCGACAGAGCTCGCTTGCCTGAGCGTCAGTGCATAGATCGCATCGACCGACACCCGCACTCGCTTGACATCAAAGCGAGAGTAGCCGATCGAACCCCGCCACGTCTGCGGCGAGTCGTACTCGCGTGCGGAAGCAGCGACATTGGGACGGCTATCCGCGAAGGACGAAACGGGGCCCGTCGCACACGCGGACGGAATCGTTGTCGCGTCCGACAGGAAGCTGGCCCAGTTGGGGACAGGGGTTGCGGGGCCCACGCACGTGAGCCGTGCCGTCGCGTCCGGGAGTCCGGTGCCTGTCAGCGCCGCCCCAAGCGTCGACAAGGGCAGCATCGCTCGGTAGGCGCCGGCGGTGGCGCGCAGTGCGCCAGAGGGCGTGGAGCCGAAGATGCTGCGTGCGTTGCCGACATTCCACATCAGCCCCAAGCGAGGCAAGACCGCCACTGCGTTGGGGGCGCGATCCGTCCGGACACCAAACGTTTCGAGCACCGTCCGATTGCTCGCGGGCCGATCCAGCGACCGCGTGCCTTCGAGGCGCGCGCCATACTGAAATGCGATTCGTCCAGTCATGCGCCAGAGGTCGGAAGCGGCGAGCCACATGTAGTCGCTGCCAGCCGACCAGCGCGTGCCGCTCAGCGTCCGGTGATAGCTGCTCGGGATTCCCGCTTGCAGGTCGCTCAGCGAGTTGTACGCGTAGCTGCCCAGGGCGTTCGGCACACTCTCATCGGCGAACAAATCGCGTCGCCACCCGGCCGCCAACTTGGGGCGGTGTGCGTTGGTGGGCAGGAACCACGATACTTCCTGCCCGGCCTCGAGGATTGTTTGCCGCGTGCGAAGCGGAAGCGCACTCGCGCCGCCGAATTGCAGGGTGGCCAGTGCATTGCGGCCATCCGGTAGCCGCGAGCGGACGAGGACACGCCCTTCCGGTACGGCGAGGGTCGGTGAGGCGTCCGTGCGCTGCGCCGAGATCCCAAGTCGCGTGCGCGCGAGGTACACATCGGATACCAGGCGAGCGAAATCGGCGCTGAGACTCGTCGAGGTAGTTGCGGTCTCACCGGCGTGGGACGGAAGCGTCAGCGCATTCAGCAGCGTGGGGCCAGACGTGCGATTCGAGTAGCTACCCGTGACACTCGACGTGCGCTGTGCGGTCGGGAGAATGT
>DASQZA010000421.1:0-7624 GCA_035638935.1 Gemmatimonas sp.
GCGCTCCACGAATCCGACGCTCGCGCCGCTGCAGCGCTGGACCGCGGTGATCATCGCGCGGCGCGGCCGGCGCGTGGCGATCGTGGCCTTGGCACGCCGGCTCGCGACGCTGCTCTACACGCTCTGGCGCACCGGCACACCCTATCAGGGCGCGCGCGTACGTCGGCCAACCGCGGAGGTCCCCGCCTAACTCCCCCGTGTGCAGGTCGATGAGCTGACCGACCCGGACCAGGCGACGCGGCGTTTTTCTTGGCCGCGGGTGAGGCCGCACAAAAGTTTGCGTCCCTGTGTCTCCCGTATGACCAACTGCGCCGGCGACTCCGTCGCTGCAGTGTGAGCGCGAACAGAAGATTGAGCGGCACCTCGTCAGCAGCACACCTTGATGCCCGGCACGACCTTGCGCACGCTCACCTCGCTCTGCGCCTGCCGGCGCACACCCAACTGCCCCACCAACTGGCTTGACATCGAAAGCCGCTTCACAGAAGACTATTGCAGCGCCGAGAGCCTGCGGCGTGAGCGGGGACGACATCGCATGACGACCTTCGACGAACTGTTTCGTGATCTCCGGTTCACCATGCGATCGCTCTTGCGCGCGCCGGGCTTCACGTTCGTTGTCCTCTTCACGCTCGCGCTGGGCATCGGTGCCAACACGGCAATTTTCAGCGTGGTGCGATCGGTGCTGCTCGAGCCGCTGTCGTTCGCTGCGCCCGACCGCCTCGTGCGGGTCTGGCACGCCAATCGCGCCGACAACGTGAGCGAAGGTGCCGTGTCCGAACCGGATTACGTCGACTGGCGTCGCGAGAACACCGTGGCCGAGAGCATGGGTGGCTTCTTCTTCGCCGATGGGCAGACCGGCGTCGATTTCACGGGTGACGGTGCGCCGCAGGAGCTTTCCGTCGCGCTCACTGCAGACGGGTTTTTCGAAACGCTCGGAACTCCGGCGGCCTTGGGCCGAACGTTCAACGCCGAGGACCAACTCGCAGGACGGAACCGCGTCGTACTGCTGGGTCACGCACTCTGGGCAACCCGCTTCGGCAGCGCACCGGACATCGTGGGCCGGCGCATCACGCTCAATGGTGAACCGTTCAACGTCGTCGGCGTGATGCCGCGCGACTTTACCTACCCGGCGGATCGTCAACTCGATGCGTGGATTCCGCTCTCCTACTTTGGTCCCGACAACATCGGCCGGGCGCGGGGCTCCCACTTTCTCCAGGTCGTCGCACGGCTCAAGCCTGGCGTGACACAGTCGCAGTTCGAGTCGGCGATGAATGGCATTTCGTTGCGGCTCGCCGCAGCGCACCAGGAGAACGCCGGATGGGAATCGGTGACGGTGAAGCCGATCCGCGAGAGCATCGTCGGCCAGGTGCAACGTCCGCTGTCGCTGTTGCTCGGTGCTGTTGCTCTCGTCCTGCTGATCACCTGCGTCAACGTCGCCAGCCTGCTGCTGACGCGGGCGAGCGCACGCGAGCGTGAACTCGCGGTTCGCGCGGCACTCGGCGCGGGCCGAGGGCGCATCGTCCGACAGCTGCTCACGGAGAGCCTCGTGCTCGCATTGCTGGGTGGGGCTCTCGGGGTTGGTCTCGCGATGATCGCGCTGCGGGTACTCGCTCGTTCGAGCGCGGCGAGCCTCCCACGCACCATCGACCTGTCGCTCGATGGGACGGTGCTCGGGTTCACGGTGGCGATCTCGCTCTTTGCCGGATTGTTGTTCGGACTGATGCCGACGTTGCGCGCGTCGGGCGTGTCGTTTGGCGGCGGGCTCCGCGGTGGACGCGGTACGCTCGGCAACTCCGGGGGGCGCACAAGGGGTGCGCTCGTGGTCGCGCAGGTCGCGCTTGCGGTCGTGCTGATCACGGGGGCGGGCCTCACGACCAAGAGCCTGCTGCGACTGCTCTCCGTCGACTTGGGCTTCAATCCGGACAGTGCGCTCGTCGTGTCGATGGGCGTACCTGAGCGTTACCATCAGACGCCGGGCGCCGCATTGACGCATTACGAATCGGTGCTCGACGCCATTCGGCGCGTGCCAGGTGTTCGCGCCGTGGGTTCCGTGCGCGATCTGCCGACGCAAGGCAATGGCGAGATGCGAAAGCCCGATCCCGTCGGGTCGACGGTGTTGCAGCCTGGTCAAGCACCACCAGTCTCGTTGCACCATGTCAGCAGGGATTACTTCACGGCGATGGAGATCCCGCTGCGGAGCGGACGCTTCTTCGAAGCGACCGATCGCACGGGCGCACCGATCGTGTTCCTCGTCAACGAAACGATGGCAAAGCAGTTCTGGCCGGGAGAGAACGCGGTCGGCAAGGCGGTGCGCATGGGACCGCAGGAGTTCCGCATCGTCGGCGTCGTGGGTGACGTGCGACAGCGCGGGCCCGCCGAAGCGGTCGACCCGCAGATGTACATCCACATCGCACAGAACCTGCGCGCGCACATGGGCATCGTGGTACGCACGGAAGGAGACCCGCTCGCGCTGGCAACGGCAGTGCGTCAGGCCATCTGGAGTGTCGACAAGGACCAGACGATCAGCAGCGTCGGCACGCTGAACGACGTCGTCGGACGCGCCGTGTCGCGCCCACGGTTGCTGGCATCGCTACTCGTCCTCTTCGGCCTGCTCGGCCTCACGCTCGGCGCGCTCGGCATCTACGGCGTGCTCGCCTTTCTCGTGAATCAGCGACGTCAGGAGATCGGCGTGCGCGTCGCACTCGGCGCGAGCCCGCGATCAGTGCTTTGTCTGGTGGTGGGACAGGGGATGAAACTGTCCGCTGCCGGCGTCGCGATCGGCATCGCTGGCGCGGCTGCACTCGCCGGGACCCTGCAGGCGGTGCTGTTCGATGTCCCGACGGTCGACGTGGCGACGTTCGCGGGCACGGTCGGCGTGCTGATGGTGGCGGCGCTGCTGGCGAGCTGGGTGCCGGCGAGGCGGGCGCTGCGGATCGATCCGGCGACGGCGCTGCGGAGTGAGTAGGGCGACGGAGGCTGGGGGTTGTTCTGAAAGCTGGGGATGACTTCTGGAGCTACGGCTGGAGGTTAGGCTGGCGTCTTTGCGCTCAGCAGCATCGCTCGAGGTCGGCTGCCAGTCATGGCTGAGAGCTATTGCTGCCAGTGGTGGAACAGAAGATCCCAGTGCGAGCCATAGCTAAAGCTCAGAGTTCGGAGCAAGCGCGGCATTAGGCCGCCGGCTGTTTGGGCGTGTTGCCGTCGCCCTGACCGCCTGATGCACTCGGGGGGCGCCTGAAGCCCTACCCACAAAACCATTTCTCGTCGAAGTGGCCGTTGCTGGCAGCGATCGCTATGGCTGAGAGCTCTCGCTTGCGGCTTTGGTACCGCCACTGGTAGCTCCACCTCTCAGCCATGACTGGCGGCCAATCTCGAGCCGATTCCGCTGAGCGCAACGACGCCGGCCTGTACAATCACTCACCAGAAGACACACGCTGCACGTCCGACGCACGACGTACGACGCACCAGCTCCGTCATTTCCCCCGATACGTCACCCCCAGCGTGCCCGTCGCCGCCCCAAACCCTCGCTGGAACGCCAAGTAGCAGTCCACGCAGTCGTCCCCACCTGGAACCGCAAACGCGCTGTACCCTGCACCGGCCCCCACTCCCCATCGGCCACTCCGCGGAAACCACCGCAGGGTAGCGTCCGCCGCGCCGCCGAGCAGGAGCTCCGACCCGCGCAGTTCTCGGCCGCTCGTTCGTCCACGGATACGGGTCGTCGTGTTTCCGGCCAGCGCATCGATCGCAAGACGTATCTCCACGTTCGAGCGATCGTACAGCTGTCCACTGATGCCGACGAGCCCCCAATAAAGCTTCCCGGTCGTTCGTGTTGGTTCGGCCGTACACACCTGCCCTGGCGGGGTGAACCCTGCGCACGTCACGGATCGGCCATCCCGCGACGACGCAAGGCCGGTCGCACCCAGCCGCAGCGCGAGCGAGCGCGATCCGACTGGGGACTCGACGACGAATCCGCCGCCGATCATATCGTCCAGCAACGGGTTGTCCACGTGTGCGCTGACGGCGCTTACCGATATCGATTGCGCCGACAGTCGTACCCCGGCCGCATCGGCGAGCGGCGCGACAAGCATCGTCAGTATCAACGTCACGATCCGCGCCCCCACAATGCCTGACAAATCAGTGTCCAATGCACCGCCCTCGAATGCGCGTCTCGGCGTGATCGGCAGTCGCCCGTAGCCGCTTCGCGTCGTAAGCTTGAAGAGTACCGGCGACACCCCTCGTTTTCAGCCTTCCTGGTCCCCGCCACATGTCACAGCTTCATCGTTCGTTCGGGGCGCTCATGCTCTCCGCCGCAGTCGTTTTAGCCAACGCCCCGACATCCCTGGTCGCGCAACGGCGTCCGGCACCTACCACGGCCAGTACACTCCCGGCGTACGACCCGTCGCTCTACACCGATCCCGCCGCGACGAACAAGGCGTTCAAGTCGATGCGCTGGCGGCTCGTCGGGCCGTTTCGCGGCGGACGCGCGGTGGCCGTCACCGGTGATCCCACGAAGCCGCTCGTGTTCTACATGGGATCCGTCAACGGCGGCGTCTGGAAGACAGTGAACGCTGGTGCGAGCTGGGACAACGTCACGGATGGCCGCACCGACATCTCGAGTGTCGGGGCCATCACGCTGGCGCCGAGCGACCCGAATGTGATTTACGTCGGGACGGGTGAAGGCAAGCCGCGCGAAGATCTCACGTATGGCACGGGCGTCTATCGCACGACCGACGGTGGCGAATCGTGGCAGAGTCTCGGCCTCAAGGATGCTGGGCAGATCCCCACGGTGCGCGTGCACCCCACCAATCCGGACATTGTCTGGGTCGCCGCACTCGGCCACGCATTCGGCCCGAACACGGAACGTGGTGTGTTCCGCACGAACGACGGCGGCAAGTCGTGGAAGAAGGTGCTGTACCTCAACGACAGCACCGGCGCGAACGACATCTCCGTCGACCCGACCAATCCGCGTGTCGTGTATGCGTCGATGTGGAAGTTCCGGCGCTCCCCATGGGGCATGGACGCCGGCGGCGGACGCAGCAGCCTCTGGAAGAGCACCGACAGCGGCGACAGCTGGACGGAACTGTCCACGAACAACGGCATGCCGAAGGGCCCGCTCGGGAAGATCACGGTGTCCGTCTCGGCCGCCAATCCGCGTCGCGTGTATGCGAGCGTCGAAGCCAAGGACACGCTCGGCGGCATCTTCCGCTCCGACGATGCCGGTGATACGTGGACGCGCGCGAATGGGCAGCAGATGTTCCAGATCCGTCCGTGGTATTTCAGCAGCATCACGGCCGATCCGACGAACGAGAACACCCTCTACGTGATGAACCTGCAGGTGTCGAAGTCGATCGACGCCGGGCGCACGTTCACGCGGTTGCGCGTGCCGCACGGTGACACGCATGTCATGTGGGTCGACCCGAAGGATCCGAATCGCCTCATCAACGGCAACGATGGCGGCGCATCGATCTCGCTCGACGGCGGCCGCACGTGGTCGAGCAACATGAACCAGCCGACGTCGCAGTTCTACCACGTCATCACCGACAACCAGTGGCCGTACCGCATCTACGGCGCACAGCAGGACAACTCGACGGTGTCGATCGCGTCGCGCTCCGACTACGGCGCGATCGGTGAGCGCGACTGGTTCCCGGTGGCGGGCTGCGAGAATGCGCACATCGCGATCGATCCGCGCAACCCGGCGATCACGTATGGCGGCTGCTACACGGGCATGCTCACGCGCCACGACAACCGCACGCAGCAGAAGCGCGACATTGCGGTGTGGCTCAACAACTATGACGGCATCGCGGTGAAGGACGTCCCGAACCGCTTTCAGTGGACGTTCCCGGTGATGCTGTCGCGTCACGATCCGTCCGTGCTGTACGTCGCGTCGCAGAACGTCTGGAAGTCCACGACCGAAGGACGCAGCTGGGAGAAGATCTCACCCGACCTGTCGTACGCCGATACCGCGACGATGGGACCGAGCGGCGGGCCGATTCACAAGGACATGACGGGTACGGAATGGTACGCGACCGTGTACGCGCTGGATGAGTCGCCGATCACGAAGGGCCTGCTCTGGGCCGGCACGGATGACGGTCGCGTGCACATCACCCGCAACGGCGGCGGTGCGTGGGAAGATGTCACGCCGAAGGGCATGGTGAAGCACACGCGCGTGACGGGTGTGGAACCGTCCCCGCATGATCCCGCGGTCGCGTACCTCACGGCGACACGCTATCAGCTCGACGATTTCCGTCCATATGTGTACCGCACCGGTGACTACGGGAAGACGTGGACGCGCATCGACGCCGGCATTCCGATGGGGGCGTACGCGCGCAGCATTCGCGAGGATCCGGCACGCAAGGGCTTGCTCTTCGTCGGCACCGAGATCGGCGTCTGGGTGTCGCTCAACGACGGCGCGAAGTGGGAGCCGATCCAGCTCAACCTGCCCCGTGCGAGCGTGCGCGATCTGCGGGTGAAGGACAACGATGTGGTGGTGGGAACCCATGGCCGCGCGTTCTGGGTGCTGGACGACATCTCGTCGATTCGCCAGATGCACGACTCGGTCACGGCCAAGCGTGTACACCTGTTCCAGCCTGCGACGGCGTATCGCTACGCGGGCGGGCGCGGTGGCGGTCGCGGCACCGGTGAGAACCCGTACGACGGCGTGCTGGTCGATTACTGGTTCAAGGACAAGCCGACCGACAAGGTGACGATCGAGTTCATCGATGCGCGTGGCATGGTCATGCGCGCATTCAGCAGCCGGTCGGCGTCGGTCGATTCCACGACCCCGCGTCCGGCACCGGAAGACTCGGCGCGCAAGGTCGCGCGTGCCGATTCGCTCGCCTATTTCGCCGCCGACTCCATCGTTAGCACACGCGCCGGTTCGAACCGCTTCTTCTGGAACCTGCGCTATCCCGAGGCGAAGCGCGTGCGCAACGTCGTCAACGACATGGGCACGTTCGCGGGTCCGACGGTCGTGCCGGACAACTATCGTGTACGGCTGATCGTCGGTCGCGATACGATGACGCGTTCGTTCACGGTGAAGCTCGACCCACGCCTCGACGCAACGACGGCCGACCTCGCACAGCAGTTCGAGCTGGGCATGAAGGTGCAGGGGCGCATCAACCAGATCGGCGAGGCGTTCGCGCGCATCGAGGATATCCAGAAGCAGATCGATACGCGCGTCGACCAGAGTGCGGAGCAGGCCTACGCCAAGCGCGTGCGCGATGCATCGAAGCCGGTGCGGGCGCAGCTCGAGGTGGTGCGCACGGAACTGGTCGACTGGTACAACCACGACGACCAGGCAACGCTGCACTTCCCGATCAAGCTGTACAACATGATGCTCAGCCTGAACGATCAGGTACTGGGTCAGGATGCCGCACCAAACAAGCAGCACGGCGAAATCCTCGCGGAGCTCGGCGGCAAGGTCGACACGCAGCTGGAGCGGCTGCAGCAGCTCGAGGCGAATGAGATCAAGGCCCTCAACACGCTGCTGACGGAACTCGGGCTTCCACCGATTTACTTGGCCCCGGCAGCGAAGCCGAAGTCGATCTCGTGATGGGCTGACATCGCGGTCGGGTACGCGCCCTGTCGAACATCATGAGCCGGTGATGCGAGGCAGGGCGCGATTCGTTTG
>DASQZA010000422.1:0-5513 GCA_035638935.1 Gemmatimonas sp.
ATCGAGTACGGCGATCGACTGATCACCGTCCAGAACAAGGACGGCCAGAAGGTCGTGACGTCGTACGAAGGTGAGCTCGTGATTCGCTCGTCGGCCGACAAGAACTCCTCCATCGAGGCGCGCCTCGCCGTACCGCTCGGCGCGTACCTGATGGTCGAAGATGGACAGTCGGTGAAGAAGGACGACACGGTGTTCACGTGGGATCCGTATTCCAATCCGATCATCGCCGACACCGAAGGCACCATTCGGTTTGTGGACCTCGTGGAAGACGAGTCGCTGTCCGAGGAGCTCGACGAGCTCACCGGTTTGCGCCAGCGCGTCGTCATCGAGGATCGCGAGAAGAAGCTGCATCCGCACATCGAGATCTGGCAGACGAAGGGCGGCAAGGAGAAGCGCGTACGCGACTTCATCCTGCCGGTCGGCGCCGTCATTCTCATCGAGGATGGCGAGCAGATCACGCCGGGTACCATCCTGGCCAAGATCAGCCGCGAGTCGTACAAGACGCGCGACATCACGGGTGGTCTGCCGCGAGTCGCCGAACTGTTCGAAGCGCGCCGTCCGAAGGATCCCGCGACGATCTCCGAGATCGACGGTTTCGTGCGGTTCGGCGAGATCAAGCGCGGCAAGCGCGAAGTGTTCGTTCGTCCGGCCACGGTCGATGGTGGCCAGTGGACGGTGGACGAGATGGCGGAGGAAGCGGTGTACGAAGTGCCGGCCGGCAAGCATCTCCGTGTGCACGAGGGTGATCGCGTGCGCGCTGGTGACCGCATCTCGGAAGGCCCCGTCAACCCGCATGACATTCTGCGCATCAAGGGCCCGCGCGCGGTGCAGGAGTACCTGCTCAACGAAGTGCAGGAGGTCTATCGCCTGCAGGGCGTGAAGATCAACGACAAGCACATTGGCGTGATCGTCAAGCAGATGCTCCAGAAGGTTCGGATCGCGGATTCGGGTGATACGGAGATGCTCGAAGGTGAGCATGTCGATCGCTCGCAGTTCCGTGACGAGAACGACGAGGCCAAGAAGAAGAAGACGCGTCCCGCCACGGCGGAGCCGCTGCTCCTCGGCATCACGAAGGCCTCGCTCACCACGCAGTCGTTCGTGTCCGCGGCTTCCTTTCAGGAAACCACCCGAGTCCTCACGGACGCGGCGATCCGCGGCTCACGCGACAACCTGCTGGGTCTGAAGGAAAACATCATCATCGGTCACCTCATCCCGGCCGGTACGGGCATGTACCGTTACCAGGAAGAGGATGTCGAGTCGGACGCGTTGCCGGTCGCCGAACCGGTGCCGGAAGCGCTCGAACCCAACTTCGACGCGCTGCTCCCGGCGTCGTTCGCGGAGTCGGTGCCGTTCACGATGGGTGACGATCCGCTCTGATCTTGAGCTAGCGTACAAAAAGGGCGGCGCCGATTCATTTCGGCGCCGCCTTTTTCATGTCGCGCGAGTTGGGTTAGTGCGACCTTGAACTGCAGGTAAACGGACAGAAACAGATCAGAACGGAAAAGAGCGGATCTGTACGAAGCGTGCGAGTGGTGACGGTGCTCGCGGCCAGGTGAGCTTCCTTGGAGGAACAACTCGCGGGGGCCAGGGCAGGTGCGGGGCCCCAACAGAAAAAGGACGACACTCGCTGAGCGTGTCGTCCTTTTGTTCGCACCGTACAAATCCGTTTTCATCCGCTATGATCTGTTTTTATCCGTTTACCCGCAGTTCCGCTGTTCAAGCCGAACGCACCAAATGCCTATCATCGCCCGCCACGCCCGTCGTCGGGGCCGCGGCCGCGGCGCTGTGGGCTGCTCGGCGGCATCGGCGGGCGGTTGGCCTCGCGGGTGCGGGCCGAGTCCAGCCAGACGTTCACGCGTTCGAGGGCCGCGTCGAATACCTGCCGGGGCTCCGATATTGGGCCTGCCATCTCCGTCTGGCGCGAGTAGTGGCCGCCGCGCACGTCGGTGAACTGCGCGAGCAAGACCAATGAGTCGTTGCGCGCGCGGAGTACGCCGCTGACGACGTAGTCCGACCGCAGCGTCCAGCCCATCGCCATCCGATCGGGCACGTCGCGTGACACGCGCCAGGTGAGTTCGGAGCTGACCACGTCGAAGCGCTGACGAGGCAGTGCGCCACGCAGGAAGCGCGAGAGATCCGTCGCGACCTGCGCCATCTCCGGCTTGCGCGTCGCGTTCACGAAGTCGGACACGACCACGCGCGTGCGTCCGTCTGCATTCGGGCTGATGGACGGCACCACCGAGAACATCTGCGCCGTGCGTGGCGCGTCAGGTCGCCCAACATATTTCGGCATGCGCGCGAGCGCCGAATCCATGCTGTGCAATGCCTTCGACATGGAATCGGAGAATACGCGCCGCACTTCCCTGAACAGTGCTTCCTGGTCGACTGAAACGTTCACGTCGCCGCCCGGCCGGGTGACGAACACCCGTGCCATCCGGCTCGCGTCCGCGGCGTTGAAGGCTCCGTCGGCGGGAGCGGAACCGGAACCGGAACCGGAGGCGGCGCCCGCAACGCCACTCACTGCACCGCTGGCGAGCGCCGGGGCCGGTGCGGGTGCTGTCGGGCCCTGCATCGCCTTCGCGATTGCAAGCGACTCCGCACGCGAGATGACGACCGGCACCTGAACGCCGCCCGAGCGATCCGCGCTGAGCGACGTGTCGCGGTAGATCACGATCACCGTTTCCGGACGCGTCGCCGGCGTATTGGCTGCACCGAGCGCGCCGCCGTTCGCGACCTCCATTCCCGTGCGCGATCCACCCGGCCCGATGTCGCGCGCCGGCACGCTGTCCGCGTTTCCGGAGGCCGCGCCAGCAAGCTTCGCACGTTGGGCGAACACCACCGAGAGCGCCGCAATCACCGCGATCGATCCGAACACCACCGGGCCACGACGGCTGCGGCGACGAGCGGGCGCCAGTGAACTGCCACTTCCCATCGGCGGCAGGGCATCTAGCTCGGCGAGCAGTGCGGCTGCACTCACTGGACGACGCGCGGCATCCTTCTCGAGGCAGTGCATGATGATCGCAGACAGCGCCTCGGGGATCTCGCTGAACAGTCGATGCGGCGCTTCCGGAGTTTTGGTGAGCTGCGCGGCGAGCGTGGCCTGTGGGGAAGTGCTCGTGAAGGGCGAGACTCCGGTGAGCAGCTCGTACGCCAGCAGCCCCACGGCGTAGATGTCTACGCGGTGGTCGGCTGCCGGGTCGGCTGCGAGCTGCTCCGGCGCCATGTAGGCAGGCGTGCCGATAGCCATCCCGGTCGTAGTGCCACCCTGGCTCGGGATGGCGGCACTGACGGCCTTGGCCACGCCGAAGTCGGTGACCATCGCATGCATGCCCGAGCGCAGGATGTTCTCGGGCTTGATGTCGCGGTGCACCACGCCGCGGTCATGCGCGTAGGCGAGCGCGTCCACGACGTCGTGGAGAATGCGCACGACGTCCCGGGCGGGCAGGGAGCGGTGCTCCTTGAGCGCGCTCCGGAGCGACTCGCCCTCGATGTACGGCATGGAGAACCAGAGCAGTCCGTCGTCGTCGCCGGCCGAGATGAGGGGGACGATGTGCGGGTGCTGGAGGCCCGCCGCCAGCTGGATCTCGCGTCGGAAGCGATCGACGTTCATTCCCGCCGCCAGTTCGGGCGGGAGCACCTTCACCACGACGCGTCGCTGGAGTTTTCGTTCCGTCGCCACGAACACGCGCGACATGCCCGCGCCCGTAAGCTCCCGTTCGATGAGGAACTCGCGGTCGATGGCCTGCTGGAGTCGGGACTGGAAGTCGGGCATGAGTGAGGCAGAGAAGCGGAGAGGCAGAGAAAACGGACGTGCCCGTGCCCGGCCCCCTGATAACCCTACGCCGGTAGACACCGCGGCGTTAACGCTTGGTTGCAGCTTTGTACAATATTGAGGGCGATTCGTGCGGGCGGCAGGCGAGTTAGTCTGGACGCCGGGCGTCCAAGCCAACTCCCATTGCCCCCCACGCCGGGCGCGACTAAGCTTAGGGTTCTGTTCCGTGCCGTACCGGTTGCTGTGGTGCCCTGCGTCGTCCGCGCATGCAAAGGTCCGCTTCGCATTCCTTCAGGGTCATCACCGGTACGATTCACGTACGACGTCGGTTTCCGAACACTCAAGAGTTCACAGGCGAATGCCAACGATCAATCAGCTGGTCCGTCGCGCCCGCAAGGACGTGGTGGAGAAGAGCAAGGCCCCCGCGCTCAAGAGCAACCCGTTCAAGCGTGGCGTCTGCACCCGCGTGTACACCACGACGCCCAAGAAGCCCAATTCCGCGCTCCGCAAGGTTGCGCGTGTCCGTCTCACGAATCAGCTCGAAGTCACCGCGTACATCCCCGGTGAAGGGCACAACCTGCAGGAGCATTCGATCGTGCTCGTGCGCGGTGGTCGTGTGAAGGACCTGCCGGGTGTTCGCTATCACATCGTACGCGGCACGCTCGACGCCTCCGGCGTGAACGGTCGCAACCAGAGCCGTTCGAAGTACGGCACCAAGCGCCCCAAGAAGGGCGCGGCGGCAGCAGCCGCCGCCAAGGGAGGTAAAAAGAAGTGAGCCGCCGCAAGAGTTCCGTGAAGCGTACCGTGCTGCCTGACGCACGCTACGACAGCCAGACCGTCTCGAAGTTCATCAACTCCCTGATGATCCAGGGCAAGAAGTCCACCGCCGAAGGCATTTTCTACGGCGCGATGGACATCGTCGAGGCGAAGACCAGCCAGCCCGGCGTGGGCGTGTTCAAGCAGGCGCTCAACAACCTCAAGCCGGTTGTCGAAGTCAAGAGCCGCCGCGTCGGTGGTGCCACGTACCAGGTGCCCGTCGAGGTCCGTCAGGATCGTCGCACGGCCCTCGCAATGCGCTGGCTCATCGGGTATTCGCGCGACCGCAACGAGAAGAGCATGCGGGAAAAGCTCGCGAACGAAGTGCTCGCGGCATCGCGTGGCGAAGGCAACGCGATCAAGAAAAAGGAAGACACGCACCGCATGGCCGAAGCCAACAAGGCCTTCGCGCACTATCGCTGGTAAGCGAACCCAAGAGTTCATGAGCGCCCCGCACCCTTCTGGATGCGGGGCGCTTTGTTTTGCCATGTTGACAGAGACCAATCCGGCGCCGATGATTGCCGGCGTGTTCGACCAGCTCGGGTCTCCCCAGACCTCCCCCCGCAGCTGGAGCAGCCGAGTCTCGAGTGCCTCTCCCCCCCAGGCACCTCGAGCCCAAGTGAAAGCAACTCCCCCACTTCACTGCACGGAGGTCGTGATGCAAGACTGTCGTCATGCGGCAGGTCGTTTGTTCGGACAATCGCTGTTGGTGCTTGCGTTGTTGGTCGCGACGACGTCGACACGCGTCGAAGCGCAATCGTCGTCCGCCGCGCAGGGCACGATTCGCGGCACCGTCAAGAACGTTGCATCGGGTCTCCCACTCGGGAATGCTCAGGTCTTTGTCGTGGGCACGACCACAGGCGGCCTGACGAACGGCAGTGGCGTCTTCACCATCACGGGCGTCCCGTCCGGGACGCAGATCGTG
>DASQZA010000423.1:0-10841 GCA_035638935.1 Gemmatimonas sp.
GCAGCAGCGCGAGAATGATGATGCGCCGCACTCAGCGCACCTCGGCAGATTGCGCGACTGGAACGCGCGCATCACTGCTCGATGCAGTCATCGCTTCGCTCCTGGCAGGTGCGAGCACTGATGCTGCGAGCCGGCCCGAGATCAGATCTGTTAGTACGACTGACACGACGGCCGCGGTGAACACGACATTCGGCAACGCCAGCGTGTCCTGGTACAGGTAGTTGACCGCCAACGCCATCACCAGGCCGCCCTGGCCAAGAAGTGCGCGCCCCCAATCAGGTCCGAGTACTGGCAGCATGTCGTTCGCGCGCGTGACGAGCCGGCTTCCGCCAACTTTGACGACACCGCGCGCAATCAGAAACAGCAACACGGGCAGCAGCCATGCGCTCTGCGCACTGGGACGCCAGGTCGCGCCAGCGAAGATCAACAGCGCGAAGTACAGCGGACGTTCGACCCGGCCCAGCGCGCTCTTGATCTCCGCGTGCTGCCCGGACGTATTGATGAGCATCGCACCAAAAAACATCGACGCCATGACGGGCGAGAGCCGCAGGTACGTCGCCGCGCCGCTCACGAGAATGAGCATACCGGCCAGCGAGATGAACAACCGATCGACACGGTCCTCGTTGCCGAGCAGGAGATGAAACAGGGCGCCGCCGATGACGCCGATGGCGATGGTGATCACGGTCCATTCCGTCGGCGTGAGCGCGCGAATCCCGAGCTGGTCTGCTGGATGATTGCTGGCGAGGAGGATGCCGAAGGCCACCACAGCGACGAAGAGATTCGTACCCGCTGTGGCACGAAGCTGGGCGGCGATCGGACCGCGACCCCCGACACGACGGACGGCGAACTCGATGCCGGTCACCGCACTCGCACATGCGAAGGCGCCCAGCGCCAACGACGGCCCAAGTGCACGCGTGGTGGACAAGCCGAAAAGCCATCGAATGAGCAGCAGCTCGAGGCCACACACCACGCACAGCGTGAGCAGCGACTCGGCGAACGCGATTCGCCATGTCACGCCTGGAATCCGCACCAGGTTTCGCAGCACGAAGCGGCTGCCGATGATGGCGCCCATCCAGCCGAGTGCGAGTGCGGTCACCGGCGCGAAGCTCTCGAGCAGATCTGCGCTCAGCACACCAGCGACTTGGGGCCCCAGGAGAATGCCGAGCAGCACATACTCGGCGCCCGACACGATCAGCAGACGCCGTCCGATCCATTCGAACGCGACGTGCGCTGCGAGGTACGCGCCGATCGCGAGCAGCACCAGCGCGAGGCCAGTCGTCATCGTTGCGGCACGGAATCACCCTCGACGCCGCCGCTTCGCGCCATGACTGTGTCGACGACCGCCCGCACGCCCGACCGTCCCGGATCACCGGTAATCACGAGCCGCGGCAGCAACTCCAGCCCGGCGCCTCGCAGTGATCCACGTCCGTCCGTGAGGAGGTAGCGAACGAACCGCTCGGCCACTCCGGTGTTCGGGGCCCGTTCCGGAATCGTGAGCACGAGTACCCGCGCGCTGTCGGCCCGTGCACGATCGGAGCGCATGCGCACCTGCTGCACCGAATCACGCCGTGCGCTGTCCGCGCGAACACTGTCGGCACGCCGGCCCGATGACGGACGACCCAGCGGCTTGCGGCGCGTGGCACCTGCATTCGCGCCGTCGCGCGCGCTGTCCGTGGCCGCTGCGGTTTCGGCACGTGGTGCCGGCCATGTCGCGAAAGGGAGCATCCAGCTTGCCGAGTCTACCAGCAGCTGTGGTACGAGATTCCCTGCGACGACCACGACATCAGCGCCCGATGCGACGACCAGCGACGTCCCTTCCGTCATGCCCGGGTCCGAAGTGAACTCCACTCGTATCGCCTCGCGAGAGGAGAAGCTATCGGCCACGGCACGCAGCGCTTCGATGACCGCGGGTGCGGCCTGTATCGTCAACGATGCATCGCTCGCGAGGGGCGCAGGCCCATCAGGCGAACGCGCGAAGGCTGCGTCTGCAGAGTCGGTGGGCCGCCCACGATCCGCGTTGCCGGAGCACGCCAGCAGACCGCAAAACGCGGCGGCGAGCAACCCTGCACTGCCATACCACAAACGGCGCGCGCGCATCAGCGTGCTCCGGGGTCGTTCGCCGATAACGCTGGCGCGTCGTCGCTGGTCGGCTGCACCTCGGGCGGGGGTGGCGTGACCAGCAGGCGTCCCATGCGCTGCCAGAACCCCGGTCGTGTCGTGGAGGCACCTTCACCGCTGGTGTCCGGACGATATGCATGCACCGCCTGCTCCGCGTGTGCGAGCACCGTGCGCACCTGGTCTACGGTGAACGGCTCGAACGGCTTGAACTGGAAGCGATGCTTCCGTGCCTGCTCGGCGAACGTACGAATCGCCGGAAATTCCGACGAGAGCTGCGGCATGAGTTCGAGCACGCTGGCGAGCAACTGGCGCGGTGACGGCTGCTCGCCGAACGAGTAGGCGAGGTATCGATCCTGCGCGAGTCGCCAGAACGCCTCGGTCGCCTCGTTCACGCTGACCGCATCGTATTCCAGCGCCGTGCAAATGAGGCCCCACAGTACGTGGCGCTCGCGCCCTGCCATGTTGCGCGTCGGCGACTCCGGCGCTTTGTGCCAGTGCCGCAGGAACGCTCCCTCCATTGCATAGCCGGTCGGGAAACCGTTGCGCCACATGCGAAGGTTGAACTCCGTCCATTCACCCCAGAACTCGCGTCGTGGATTGAAACCGCCGATGTCGGAAAACAGGCGGCGGTAGCCTGCGACCAGCATGCCCTGCACCGGCATGTACCGGATGCCTTCGAGGTTCACGTACGGCGTGCTTTCACGCGGCTTGAATCGTTCGGACGTATCCTCGTTGTACGATGGCAACCCGACGATACCCATCGGCCGCGTCGACAGCGCGGACTCGAGGGTACCAATCACGTCGCCGTGCAACGTGAGATCATCGTCCACGAATGCCACGAGTGGCGTCCGGCACACGCTCAGCTGCAGCCGGCGGCCCCCGCCAATCGTGGGATCGGTGCTGTTGAGATACACACGGATCGGGAGCGTCGGCGCCATGGCGCAGATGCGCCGTTCGATGGCGCTGTGCTCTTCCTTCGTCGCGGCGTTGTAGACGACCACGACCTCGCAGCGCGCGCGGCTCGGCAGCGCCGCGATGGAATTGAGGAGATTCGCCAGGTATTGCTCGCGCGCGGGAATCGTGAGCATGGTGAATGTCCACACCGATGGTGGGGCGACGCGACGTGGACTCATCTGGTTGCCTCGTCGAAGATGGGCATGTCGGCGAGACGGTCGAGCATCTCCACGAATCCAGCTGTGCCAATCATGCCAAGGGTATGTGCACCGGGCACGGCGGCGAGGTCCGGGTGGATACCGCCCTTGGCGTTGCGAATGGCGAACGCGATATCGGCCGATGCGAGCAGCGTAGCATCGTTCTCCTCGTTACCGATGCCCACGATACGAAGCGTTGCGCGCCGCTGCGCGGTCAATAGTCGGCGCAAAGCGTCAGTAGCGTGGCCCTTCCCTGCCCCGCGCGTCAGTGTATGCCACCGGCCCCCGCTGTGCAAATGGGCCTGAGCGCGACTCGCTGCTTCGCGCACCGCCGGCAACCGGTCGTTGCCATGCAGATCGAGCAGGACACTGGCGCGGCGCTCATTGATCGCGCGACGCACGGTGCCGCGAGAGCGGAAGCCGAGCATGGCCATGTGCACGGTGTCCGAAGGGTCGAGTTCATGCGGCGCAATCACGCTGCCGAGCTCGGTGCGCAGGTGATCCGCCGGGTCCCCCAGGGTCCACACCACCAGACTGCGCCGTCCGACCTTGATATGCGATCGATTCGGACTCTCCGTCCACACCCCTGTTACCTCAGACTCATCGACCGCGAGTATCGCTCCGTCTTCGGCGATGCACGCGCCGACCAGCCCGAGTGCTCTCTGGAGTACGACCAGTTCGTGCAACGTACGGCTCGAGGCAAGAGCGACCGAGCATGCGGCGCCGTGAGCGCGGGCAATTCGTTGCATGCCGTCCTGCAGCAGCGACGATGAACAAGGCGCTCGTCCGGTGCCGTCGATCAGCGTGCCGTCGACGTCCGAAACAATGAGCACGGTCCGGTGGCGTAACGCCGCCTCACGAGAAGGCGACTGGGGACATTTACCCCAGCTTTCTCGCTCCGATGGGGCATCCGCACCCGAGGAAACGCTCGAAATACGTTCATTCATGGCGGTTTCTACAGCAAGGTCGACACCACTAAACACTCCGCGACACGGCATTGCGATCATCGGTACTCGATCCGTGCGGACGCAGCGTGTGGCCAGTCCACGAGTTGCCGAAGCGTTGCGCGTTCAACGATATTCGACCTCCGCCTCGTGTTCGCGGCGCCGCCCGTGCATGGTCACCTCAGCTCCACGAGATGTCGAAATCGGGCCTGCCCGCCGCTGTTCAGCACCTCATCTGGCACAAACTCCGAACGGTCGACCATGTGGCGGTGCTGCTGGCCGTGCGCACCGCTGGAGTGGGCAGCGCAAATACTGCGAGTGCACAGGCCATGGTGTCGCCTCCGCTCGCCGCCGAAATACTGGAGGAGCTGACCCAGCGTGGGCTGCTGGAGCGGCACGGGACAGAGTACCGATTCAATCCCGATGAAGCACTCGACGGCGCAGTCGCACAGCTGGCCGAGATGTACAACACGAAGCCGGTGACACTGGTGCGAGCAATCTATGATCGGCCTGTGCACGTCATCAAACAATTTGCCGATGCGTTCCGGCTGCGTCGCGATGAGGATCTGAAGTGACGCTCGTCATTTACCTCCTCTGTTTCGCCACGTCGGTCTGGTGCGCATGGCTGCTGTTGCGGGCGTTTCGTCGTACGCGATCACGACTGCTGTTCTGGAGCGGCCTGTGTTTCTGCTGCATGGCGGTGAATAATCTCGTGCTGATTCTCGACGAGCGGGTGTTCCCGACACATGATCTCATGGCCGCCCGCCTGCTGCCGGCGTTGGCTGGTGTGGGGCTGTTGCTGTTTGGCCTCGTGTGGGAGACAAAGCAGTGACCCCCGAACGTCGTGCATTCGCTGAAGGCATGCTCACGGTCGGATACGCCGTCGCCGCGCTGTTCTTCCTTCGGTTCTGGCGTGAGAGTACCGATCGCCTGTTCGCATTTTTCGCCGCGAGCTTCGCGTTGCTCGCCGTGCAACGGGCCATACTTGCCGTGATGCAGGGCGCCGATGATCACTCATGGTGGATCTACCTGATCCGGCTGGTAGCATACCTGTTGATCCTGTTCGCCATCTACGACAAGAATCGGGCTGAGCGCGGCATTGACATGCATTGAGGGTGACGAGCGGGGAGCCGCGCGCGCGAATCGTCAGTCCTGCCGTGAACCCCGGGCACTGCTTCGGGATCCATCGTGCGCCGCCCCCGCGGCGACCGCGTCACCCAGCGCTCGCGCCACTTGCCACCGCGACTCGACCTTCAGCCGCGCGAGGATCTGTTCCGCGTGATTGCGCGCGGTGAACCGACTGATACCGAGCCGCTCGGCTATTTCGGGATTGGAGCGGCCATCGACGATCAGCAGCGCCACCTCCGCTTGGCGCATCGTGAGCCCACAGGCGCCCATGATCTGCTCTGGAGTGAGTGACGCCGCGTCCGGCGGGGCGACCGGAGCGACAGCTGTGCCTTGCGCTGGCTGGACCGATCCTGCAGCGCGCTCGCGGTCCATACGCTCGCGCTCCACGCGTCGTCCCATCGCGTCCACCCGCGCCATGAGCTCGACCGTGCGAAATGGCTTGGTGACGTAGTCGTCGGCGCCGAGGCGAAACCCCTCGACTTTGTCCGAGTCGGAGTCGCGCGCGGACAGAATGAGGACCGGGCACCAGTGCCCCTCCGCTCGGATTCGTGCCAACAGCGCGAGACCGTCGATTCCCGGAATGCCCAGATCGAGCACGATGATGTCGGGGGGATCGGCCCGCACCAGGGCCAGTGCCTGCCGCCCGTCACTCGCGACACTCGCACGGTATCCCTCGCTGCGGAGATTCGTGCGGAGAGCGTCGGCAAGGTCCTCGTGGTCCTCGACGATCAGGATGCGCAGACTGGAGAGCACGGCGTCGACGGCGTTCGGGAAGCCTGAGGCAAGGCAGCGACTGTGCAGCCTGACGCAATCTGGCCGCACCGCGCGGAACAAGCATACGCCGAGCCGCATGCCCATGCACGCGCAACGCGACACTGGCACCGCGCGCGCTGAGGCGCCATGGGTACGTGACCCATAGGATACTTGATCGTGTCGATGCACCTTCCCTCACTCAGGCGCTGTGGACGCTGCCTCAGCGTGGCTCCTTCGACCGGTACACCCGTTGCGCCTCGCTCAGCTGCGCCAGTCACTGCGGTCCATCGCCGCGCGCCGTGGAAGGGAGACAATCGCCTGGCTCGCCATCGCCGGTACACTGGCGGCGATGTGTTTTACCGCCTACGAGGTGCGCGAGGGCTGGGAGCAGCGACGGCTTGCCGCCGAACGCGCGGTGCGTGACAACCTCACCACTGCCGCCGTACTCATCGGCAGTGAGGCAGCGAAGATGAGCGGGCTCGAGCTGCGCGCCCTGCTCTGGCCGGTGCTCGGCACCAACGGGTGGCCGAACTCGCGTCCGCTCACCCTCGACGGGTTCGCTCGCGCCGGTGAGGGCGTCTTCGCTGCGATGAGCAACGATCGCGGCGCTGCGCAACCCGGCTATTTCCGGCTCACGCGTGGACGCGATGGAGCCTGGACGAACGAAGTTCGTGGTGCACTCGCAAGCGACACACTGTACGGGCGTGCAGTACTGGAGGAAGTGCATCGCTGGGTCGCGCGCGTCGACCTCGACGGGCCCGGAGCTCGCATCGGCATCATCCGTCCCAACGTGCGCGGTGTGCCCATCGTGGTTGGCATGGCACCGGAGCGCGGGCCGGACGGGCGCGCGCTCGCGCTGTTCGGCGTGGCCTACGCGCGCACGGTGGCGCTCCGCATGCACGTGGGGCACGTGCTGCAGGCGGGATCGCTGCTGCCCGCTCCCTCACCTGATCCCGCGGACAGCGCGAGCAACGCCGACATCGCTGGCAATAGCGGCAAGAATGGCCGTGAAAGCACTGGACGCATTCGCCGCACGGTCGACAACACTGCTCTTGCCGTGCGGTTGCAGTACGCGAGCGGGTTGCGGGACGTCGTGTCGCCGGCAGCGTCGGACGACGCTGTCTGGCGTTCGGCGTTCGTCGCCACGCGCGCGATCGAGGGTCCCGACGGGGGATTCACTGTGGAAGTTGCCGTGCCTGAACCAGTCGGACGGCGGTACGTCGATGCCGCGATGCCTTCAACTAGCGAGCGGGTGATGCTCGGCGGCGTGCTGCTGCTCGGTGTCGGGTTCGCGGCAGCCGCGGCGCTCGGTTTGCGGCGGCAGTACAAGCTCGCAGAAGCGCGCAGGCTGTTCGTCGCTGCGGTGTCGCATGAGCTTCGTACCCCGCTGGCGCACGTCAACGCACTGAGTGAGACGCTGCTGCTCGGGCGCGCGGAGTCGCCTGAGCAGGCGCAGCGCTGGCTCCGTGCGATACACCGCGAGGGACGGCGGCTCAGTGTCATCACGGAAAACGTCCTGTTGCACGCGCGTGGCGAGCGACGCGGTATTCGCGCAGCCCCGCAATGGACGGCGGTTGGTGCGATCGTTCATGACGCGGTGAGCCTCGTCGAGGCGCAGGCACAGTCTCGGTCGGCACGCATCGTCGTCGTCGGCACGGCGGTCGATGGAACGGTCGGCGGCGCGTCCGGCTGGGTGGACGCGGCCGCGGTTCGGCAGATCGTCATCAACTTCATCGAGAACGCATTGAAGTTCGGCCCCGATGGCCAGACGGTGACGGTCACGCTGGATCTGGAGCGCCCAGTAGCGAACGGCAACGCGCACCACAACGCGCACGGCAACGCGCTCGGTCTGCTGCGGCTGAGCGTCGACGACGAGGGGCCCGGAGTTCCCCGCGCGGATCGGGACAGGATCTGGAAGCCTTTCGTGCGGCTTGCGGAAGGTGGGAGTGCTCCCGCAGGCACGGGTCTTGGCCTGAGCGTCGTGCGGCAACTCGTCGAGGAAATGGGCGGACGTTGGTCCGTGTCCGACATGCCCGGACGCGGCACCCGGTTCACTGTGGAGATGCCGCTGGCTATGCCACCACCAGGTGCTACGGAGCGTGCAGCTGCGCCCGCGAATACGCCGGCGGCGGCGCGGCACACAGTTGCTGCTGCTCGGCGTTGAACGTGGCGGCTTGATGGGTCAGTGCACCATTCGCGCGGAAATGCGCGGACGTAGGGTGTGGCTCCCTCAACCCTGGTGCGTTCCATGCCGTGGTCCTGCCGCCTTCTCGCGCTCCTCTCCGCTTCGTCCAACCGCAGCGCCTCGCATCAGCTGACGCCGCGCTGGACGGCGCCGGTCGCGGGCCTCGCGCTCGTCGCATTCATCACGTCGACATCCGCAGCGACTTCCGCGGCGCAAGGCAGCGGCGCAGCGGGCACGCCACTGCATCTGGCGGTCGACCGTTTCGATTTCGTCGCATCGGGCGACACACAGCCGCTCGCAAAAGCGCTGCGCGTGCATAACGGCAGCTCGACGCGATTCACCGACGTGCGCCTGACGAGACTGGTGTACGCCAGTCCCGCGCGTGGCGCAATGTGGCTCGTCGCGCTGCCGCGACAGTCTGCCGTGGCGCCGGACGAACTTGCGACCGTCGGCACCTTGTGCATCGACGCAACCGGCCTGCCTGCGGGCACGTATCGCGCGACGGCCGCCGTCAGTGCGCACGAGGTGCAGGAGCCCGTCGCACTTACCGTCACGCTCGTGGTGACGGATGCTGGCGCTCGCGCGCGCCATTCTGTCGCACGTTGCAGAACCGCCGCTACGAAGTAGGCCGAACGTAGACCGAGATCTCGTGATGTTTGCGAGACCACCGATGCAGCAGACGCGTGCTCCGCCTCCCGATGCCGAGGCCCGGCGAACATCCGCACGACCGCAGACCACACGCATCCATCAACTCACCGCTATTGGAGCTCACTCATGTCGAAAGTATCCATTACGAGTCTCATCGCTTTCAGCGCTGCGCTTGCAGCGTGCTCAAACGACACCAACCGCGCACTCACGTCGCCCGACATAGCGCCGGCCTTCAGTGCAACATCAGCTGATCTCGGTGCCTCGTACACGCTCGACGGACCGAGCGACGCCGCCTTCATGTCGCTTGATGCATTCGCGGGTATGGCGGGCGCACAATCGTTGGGCGCACAGTTGGCCGCTTCGACGCAGGCCGCGAGTGGCAGCCACGCCTCCGGTCATGTCGGGTTCCCCGCCGGCGTGCTCCCACCGGCGTCACAGATTGCGAGCGAGCAGTATTCCTTCGTCGCACTGAGCACGGCCTCCGCCATCCCGCTCTCGGCGAAGGGACAGTTCGAGGTGACGTTCACCTCCGTGACTGGAGGCGACATCAAGATTCACGGCGACGTGGTCTGCATGATCACGTTCGGTAACACCGCGCGGGTCAGCGGTCAGATCACGAAGGTGTGGCGCAACAACGTTCCGTCGCCGATTACCGCCAACACCCACGCTTTCTGGGTCGTCGTCGATAACGGCGCGGGGGCAGCCACACCGGATCAGGTTTCGCTGATGCGCTTCTCCCCAGCGGCGGTCGCGCAAAGCTTCTGCACCAACGGCTTCGGCTCTGTAGTGTTTCCCAACCAGGTGGGCAACGTTCAGGTTCGCTGAGCGGCGCGTAGGTGCCTGCAGGCGATGTGACGACTGCCGCCAGGATGCGTACGCCACGCCTGCAAAGACGGATCATGGGGGAGGTGTGGAACGACCCTCCCCCGGGTTCAGCGCGCTGCTGATCTGCTCCGGTCGATCAAGAGCTGCTGTGCCGAGGACAGCGGTTGGGGATGACACGCGGCGGCCCGGACGTTGCACGCGTTGACGGCTCGCACCTCGATCCCTCTCTTGCCTCGGCAGATGTCACGAGACCTTTCTCCGCGGATGCACCTCGCATGGTCCCGCATTCGCGACAGTCTCTGGTTTGTCCCGAGTGTGGCCGTCGTTGTCGGCACGATGCTCGCGATCGTGACCGTGCGGGTCCCGACACCCGAAGATGCCGGCGAATTTGCGCGGGTTTGGCTCTTCGGCGGTGGCGCTGCAGGCGCGAGAAGCATGCTGAGTGCCATCGCGAGCAGCCTGATCACGGTCACCGGCGTGGTCTTCTCGGTGACCATCGTCGCCCTGCAACTTGCCAGCAGCCAGTTCACACCGCGGGTGCTCGGGAGCTTCGTGGCAGACCGGGTGAACCAGGGCGTGCTCGGGGTGTTCATCGGGACGTTCACGTACACGCTGCTCGTACTGCGCACCATCCGCTCGGAGGCGGAGGACCGCGAGCTGTTCGTTCCACACGTCGCGGTCGCGATTGCGCTGCTGCTGCTCCTCGTCAGCATCGCGGCGCTCATCATCTACATCAATCACTCGGCGCGCTCCATTCAGGCGTCGGTGATCCTGCACCGCGAGACACGACGAACGCTCGGACGTGTCGAGGTGCTCTTCCCGCAACGCGTGGGCCACCCTGCTCGCGACGCATCCGCAGACGCGCGCGGCGCGGTACCGCATGCCGGCGTGTCGGACTTCGTCCTCGCGTCGCAGTCGGGATACCTCCAAGCCCTGCACGCCGATGCACTCTGGAAGCTGGAGAAGGAGCATCGCGCAGGTCCGATCACGATTCGCGTGGAGATCGCCGTCGGCGCGTTTGTCTTCCCTGGCAAGCGGCTCGCCACCGTGTGGCCTGCCGACGCAGTCGATGCGCGCCTCGAACGCGCG
>DASQZA010000424.1:0-4239 GCA_035638935.1 Gemmatimonas sp.
GGCCAGGACGCCATTTTTTGGGTGGGGCTCCGCGCACGATCTCGAGCCCCGCGAGCTGTTCCACAAAGAAAGGACGATGTTGATCATGCGCACCGTCGGCCCGTCGCCCCCACGGTTGCATTCGCGGTTGCGCCGAAGGCGCATTTGCGTGATTCGCGGTCTTCAGTTTCAGACCGGCGCTGTGCAGCATGGCAGGACACCGAGCAGGACCGCTCCACGACGCCCCTTCGATTTGCTGAACTGGTGAATCGACTGTAAGCTCGTCGTGCATCGGCCCCCCCGACGGATTCGTCCACGCCGGCACGAGAGATCCCATGATCATTTCAGCACTGTTCGCCGCCGCGACGTTTGGCGTGCATCCGCAGATCGTTGCTGCCCTGCCCCGTGTGCCTCTTCCCCGCGCTGCAGCATCGCTTCCTCGTGCAGCGACCCACGGCAATCATACACCGGCAGGCACACAGACCGGGCGCACGCTGACACTCGCTCTCGACGTCGTGAGCGGTGCATGGAAGCCCGAAGGCGACGATGATCCCGAGGTGCCCGTGCTGCTCTTTGCGGAGCACGGCAAGTCGCCGACGGTACCCGGGCCGATGATCCGCGTCGTGCAAGGCACCAATGTGCGCCTCACACTCACGAACGCCTCGGACTCCGCCATCGTCGTGCGCGGGCTCAGGCCTCGGCTTGCAGACCACCGCGGTGCCGAGGACAGTGTGATGCTCGCGCCGCGCGCGTCGCGCGAGCTGTCGTACCGGTTCGACAGCGCTGGCACGTTCTTCTACTTCGGTGCGCTGCGCGGCAACACCTTCGATGATCGCCTGTGGATAGACAGCCAACTGAATGGCGCCATCGTCGTGGAGCCACCGGGCCAGCCGTCGCGTCCCAACGAACAGGTATTCGTCTTCAGCGAGTGGTTTCACCCGTACGACGATCCGAACCGCGCCTTCGAGGTCGTGTCGGTCATCAACGGCAAGGCGTGGCCGCATACCGAGCGCCTGACACTACCCCTAGGTGACTCGGTACGCTTCCGAGTGCTCAACGCGATGCCGCTCGCGCACCCGATTCACCTGCACGGTTTTTACTATCGCATCGTCTCCCGCGGCACGTGGCAGAAGGACGGCCCCATCCGGCGCGCGCTGCAGCCGATGATGAACACGGATGTCATCGCGCCCGGCGGAACCATGGCGTTCGACTTCGTACCGACGACGCCCGGCAATTGGCTGATGCACTGTCACTTCTCGTTTCACATGGACGAGACGGTGACGCTGGCCGGTTCACCGCGTGACTCGGCCGAGGCGGCGATGCTGACGTCTCGTCCACCGTCGGATCCCATGGGCCATCTGGCGCACGAAACGTCCGCTGCGAGCGAGCGGTCGATCACGGGAGTCCCCACGGGCACGACCGCCGGCCCCGCAACCGCAAGTGCCGGATCAAGCATGTCGCATCGCTCCGGCGAGCATCACATGCGCGGGCTCGTCGTCGGCTTCACCGTGCCTTCCCCGCCCGGCCGCGCCGCGTACGACGGCGCCGGTGCGCGCGATCTCCGGTTGCTGGTACAACGCAAGGCCGGACGTCTGATCAACGGCTATTCGGCGTTCGGCTTCGCGCTCCAATCGGGCTCAACCGAACCCGCGCGTGATTCGGTCGCGCTACCCGGGCCGGTGCTCGAGCTGCAGCGCGGCAAGCCGGTACGCATCACGGTCGTCAACAATCTCGAGGAGCCGACCGGTATCCACTGGCATGGGCTCGAGATCGAGAGTTTCCCCGATGGTGTGCCGAATTGGAGTGGCTCCGGCGATCATCTCTTCAAGCCGATCGCACCCCGCGATTCGTTCGTTGCCGCGTTCACGCCACCACGCGCCGGCACTTTCCCCTATCACTCGCATCTGAACGAGCGTGCGCAGATCACGTCCGGCATGTACGGGGCGTTGATCGTGACCGAGTCTCCGCGCGATCTGGAGCGGGATCATCTCATCGTCGCGGGCGGCGGCGGCCCCGCGGTGTTCGCCAAGATCGAAAGTCCGTATGCGCTCGTGAACGGCCGGCGATCGCCGGCGCCGCTTCGACTCACTGCAGGCAAGACGCACCGTCTGCGCATCGTCAGCGTACACCCCGACTGGCGCATCGCGTTTACGCTCAGGAACGATCGCACGCTGGCCACATGGCGGGCGATCGCGAAGGACGGGTACGACATGCCGCCCGCGCAGGCCACGGTGCGCCCAGCCCATGTCGAGATGGGGCCCGGCGAAACTGCAGATTTCGAGTTCCGGGCGATGGCACCCGGGCGATGGCTGCTGGAAGTGCGGTCGACGGACACCGGCTGGTTCATTCCAATGGAAGTGATCGTCGAGTCAGGCAAAGCAGCGCGCTGATCGTATGGTCGGGTCCGATTCCTGCTTTTGCGATGCACATCACGATCGATGCTGGTGCTGCATCCAGCCGATCTCCCTCCCGATGCGATCCGACTCCGCGTGCTGTCTCTCCGTTTTCAACAACGGGAAATGACACGAACAGCTGCAGCCAATTGGCTGCAACTGGCGCACGACGGCTGCGCTTGAATTCGGGAAGATAGCCATCAGAATGCAAGTCGCTTTAGCCGAGCGTCCCTCCGCCCACCCGCGTAGAACATCATGAAGAAGACCACGACCAACGGCAGGCCGACCAGCGACGGCAGTCCCGACGCTCCCGCGAGCCGGACTGTTCGAGCTCGCTCGACGAAGATCGCGGCGGCAACCGCGACCGCGACGGCCAAGCCGAAAGCTCCGAAGCCCTCCCCTGCTGCGAAGCGCTCCGCGGCTGCGTTGGGCGAAGAGATGGCAGTCACGACCATGGTGCTCGACCGGCGCGAGCTGCTCCATGCGTTGCAGCGCGTGCGCGCTGGTGACTTCTCGGTGCAACTGCCGGGCGACTTCGCGGGCCTCGACGGAAAAATCGCCGACACGTTCAACGAGATCGTCGCCGCGAACAACCAGATGGCGCTCGAGCTCCGTCGGATCGGTGAGGTGGTCGGAAAGGAAGGACGCACCCGCGAGCGTGCCAAGTTCGAGCATGCGAAGGGCGCATGGGGAGAAATGGAGGCGTCGGTCAACACGCTGGTCGACGACCTGCTGCGACCCACGACGGAAGTGACCGGCGCCATCGCGGCGGTGGCGCAGGGCAATCTCAACCAGACGATGCGTCTCGACGTCGATGGGCGCCCGCTGGAAGGAGAGTTCCTGCGCTCGGCGACGATCGTGAACACCATGATCCAGCAGCTTGGTGTCTTCACGTCGGAAGTGACGCGCGTCGCGCGCGAAGTCGGCTCCGACGGCAAGCTCGGTGGTCAGGCGCAGGTGCCCGGTGTCTCCGGCGTGTGGAAGGATCTCACGGAGTCGGTGAACTCCATGGCGTCCAACCTGACGGCGCAGGTCCGCAACATCTCCGAAGTCACCATCGCCGTGGCCTCCGGCGACTTGTCCCGCAAGATCACCGTCGACGTGCGTGGTGAGATTCTGCAGTTGAAGGAAGCCATCAACACGATGGTCGACCAGCTCCGCTCGTTTGCATCCGAAGTCACGCGCGTCGCCCGCGAAGTCGGTACCGAAGGCAAGCTTGGAGGCCAGGCCGTCGTACCCGGTGTGGCCGGTACGTGGCGCGACCTCACCGACTCGGTGAACGCGATGGCTGGTAACCTGACGGCGCAGGTGCGCAACATTGCCGAAGTCACGACTGCAGTCGCGCGCGGCGACCTGTCGCGCAAGATCACGGTGAACGTCTCCGGTGAAATCCTCGAACTGAAGGACACCATCAACACGATGGTGGATCAGCTCAATGCCTTCGCCGGCGAAGTCACGCGCGTTGCTCGAGAGGTCGGTACTGAAGGCAAGCTCGGTGGTCAGGCGCAGGTGCCCGGTGTCGGTGGTACGTGGAAGGACCTCACCGACAACGTCAACTTCATGGCGTCCAACCTGACCGCGCAGGTGCGCAACATCGCCGAAGTCACGACGGCTGTCGCGCGTGGAGACCTCTCGCGCAAGATCACGGTGAACGTCTCGGGTGAAATTCTCGAGCTGAAGGACACGATCAACACGATGGTGGACCAGCTCAATGCCTTTGCCGGCGAAGTCACCCGCGTCGCACGAGAAGTCGGAACGGAAGGCAAGCTGGGAGGCCAGGCGCAGGTGCCCGGTGTCGGTGGTACGTGGAAGGATCTCACCGACAACGTAAATTTCATGGCATCCAACCTCACCGCGCAGGTGCGTA
>DASQZA010000425.1:0-3602 GCA_035638935.1 Gemmatimonas sp.
ACGCGTCGGCTCGAACGTGGCGTCGCCGTTGGGCGCGGGCGATCCCATGAGGCTCGGGTTCACGAAGTGAATGCCCATACCACCGGCCGGTGATGAGACACACTCGCCAGTGTTGATGTAGCCCTCCGCCATCGCCACCTCTGCGCGATGGTACTTGGCCGTCGCGGCCCGGACATCAGCGAGTGCGCGACCATCGGTCATCTGCACGGCGGCAGCATTGGCAGCGCGAGCAGCGAGATCGTTGTCCGGCGCGGTTGTGCTGTCCGGGGAACAGGCGGCAAGCGTGATCGCTCCAGCGAACGCGAGCGCGCGACGCCAAGGCGCGCTCGGGGAGAGCGAAATCGAGGCGCGAGGAATGAGAGACATGGGAAACGGCTCCGGTGATAGGCACGAGGGGCGGGCACTGCAGGGGTGTGGGTGTACGAAGCGCCGCTGCCGCCCGTATCACATGAGTCGATTGACCAATTTTGGTGCGACGCGGACCGGCGAGGCGGGGTCGTCCACAGGACAAATTTCTACCTGTTGACATAGGGGTAGGGGGTATATATCATATACCCCACGAGGGTATGCACCCAGCTGCCCCCATTCCCCAGCAGGAGAACGACATGAGCCCCACCACCTTGGCCGGTTCCACCGCTACGGCCTCCCACTGCGTCACGACAAGCGCCACCGCGCAAACGGATCCAGCTGCCGCGCCCCAGACCATCGATGGCTCGCAGCGTCTTGATCTCACCATCGCCGACATGACCTGCGGGCACTGCATCAATGCCGTACGCGACGCGTTGAAGTCACTGCCGGGGGTGACCGTCGAGCACGTCCGCATGGGTAAGGCATCAGTAACGCTCACGCCGCAGGGCGCGAGCCCGGCCGCCCTCATCGAAGCCATCCGCGACGCCGGATATCGCGCCGCCTTCGGCGACAGCACTGCCGCCGATAGCAAAGCAGAGCTTCCGCAAGTCACGACGGGCGGCAGCTGCTGCTCCTCGCGCTGATCACACCTCCACCGCTCACGGAGACATCGATCATGATCACCTCGCTCGCCGGCATCGATTGGCTCGTCATCGCCGCGGCCGGCACCACGATCCTCTGGGTCAACTGGTACTTCTTTGCCGCGGAACGTGCTCCGGCAACTGCTGCAACCGTTACGGCCGGCGGCCCGCAAGAAGTCACCATCGTCGTTCAGGGCGGATACACGCCCTCCTCCATCCGCGTGAAGGCTGGCTCGCCGGTGCGCCTGCTGTTCGACCGTCAGGAGACGTCGAGCTGCTCCGAGGAAGTCGTGTTTGGCGACTTCGGCGTACGCCAGTTTCTGCCGGCGCATCAGACCACTTCAATCACCGTGACGCCGCCCACTCCGGGGACGTACGCATTCACCTGCGGGATGAGCATGCTGCGCGGCAAGCTCGTTGCCGAGTAGCACCACCCGCGCGAGGACATCCCCCCATGACCACCGCGAATATCACGGGTCCGCGGCCCGCTGCGCCTCCGGTTTCGTCGGAGCAAGTCGTCATCCCGGTGTCGGGCATGACGTGCGCCGCCTGCCAGGGTCGCGTTCAGCGGACGTTGAGCAAGACACCCGGCGTCGTCGACGCCTCGGTGAATCTGATGATGGGCAATGCCACCATTGCGTACGACGCGTCGGCGATCACGCCTGACGCCTTGGTTGAGCGCATCCGCGAGACCGGGTACGGTGCCGAACTGCCGCAATTGAATCGCACGGCGTTCGAGGAGCAGGCCGCGCGTGATACCGCGACGGCGGAGGAGTTTCGTGAGCTGCGTACCAAGGCGTGGGTGAGCGGAGTCGCGGGCATTGCCGCGATGCTGCTGTCCATGCCCTTGATGAGCGTGATGAATGCCGAGCACCACGGGCCGGTGGCGGATCCGTTCATGCGGTGGGCGATGGAGTCGATGACGCCCCCGCTGCGTGCGGCGGCGCCGTGGCTCTACGCTATCCCGGCCGCCGTGCTGTCGTGGGGGCTGCTGCTCGTGACGCTCGGCGTGATGGCCTGGGCCGGCCGGCACTTCTACACGCGCGCCTGGGCCGCCTTCCGTCATCACTCGGCGGACATGAACACGCTCGTCGCCGTGGGGACTGGTGCGGCATTCCTGTACTCAGTCATCGCCACCGTCGCGCCGGACTTCTTCGTGCGCAACGGCGTCATGCCCGATGTCTATTACGAGGCGGTGATCATCATCATCGCGCTCATCCTCACCGGTAACGCCTTCGAGGCGCGCGCGAAGCGCGAGACGTCGACCGCGCTGCGCGCCCTCGCGAACTTGCAACCGAAGACGGCCCGCGTACTCCGCGATGACGTCGAGCAGGACGTCGCCATCGGCAGCGTGCAACCGGCCGACGTCGTCCTGGTGCGTCCCGGCGAGCGAGTGCCGGTGGACGGTGAGATCGTGAGTGGCGAAAGCGCCATCGACGAAAGCATGCTCACCGGCGAATCACTCCCCGTCACGAAGCGCACGGGTGATCGCGTGATCGGCGGGACCATCAACCGCACGGGCGCATTCCGCTACCGCGCGACGACGCTCGGCGAGCAGAGCACACTCGCGCAGATCGTGAAGCTGATGCGCGACGCGCAGGGATCGCGCGCGCCCATCCAGCGCCTCGCGGACCGCATCAGCGCGATCTTCGTTCCGGTGGTGGTCTCCATCGCCGTCGTCGCGTTCGCGGTGTGGTTCGTCGCCGTGCATGTGAGCGGCGGCAGTGTGGGTGAGGCCACCGTGCGCGCATTTGCCGCGGCCGTCGCCGTGCTGATCATCGCGTGCCCGTGTGCCATGGGGCTCGCCGTGCCGACCGCGGTCATGGTGTCCACGGGCAAAGGTGCGGAACTCGGCGTGCTGATCAAGGGCGGCGAGGCACTACAGCGCGCCGGTGACATCACCACCGTGGTGCTCGACAAGACCGGCACGGTGACCGCGGGCAGACCGACCGTCACCGATATCGTGATCGTGCCCAGGGGCGAGTTCGACGACGACGCGGGGCGCGCTGACCTGTTGTCGCTGATCGCGTCGGTCGAGACCATGAGCGAGCATCCGTTGGCCGACGCGATTGTGCGCTACGCACGGGAGCGGGAGCTCGCCGTGGACGCGCCCGACGGTTTTGAGTCGCACACGGGCCGGGGAGCCACGGGTGTGGTACGTGGGCGGGCCGTGGCAGTCGGGAACAGCGCGCTGCTGACCGACTACGCGGTGGATCCCGCGCCACTTCGCGACGCAGGGATTCGCCTGGCCGATGAGGGCAAGACGGCGATGTTCGTCGCGGTCGACGGTGTGCTCGCAGCGGTGATCGCGGTCGCCGACCCGATTCGCGCGACGTCGCGTGCGGCAATCCAGCAATTGCAGGCGCTCGGGCTCGACGTCGTCATGCTGACGGGTGACAACCAGCGTACGGCCGCCGCTGTCGCACGCGAGGCGGGCATCACGCGCGTCGTCGCCGAGGTGTTGCCGGAAGGGAAGGTCGCCGAGATCACGCGATTGCAGGCCGAGGGGCGCGTGGTGGCAATGGTCGGCGACGGCGTGAATGACGCGCCGGCGTTGGCGAAGGCCGACATCGGCATCGCGATGGGCAGCGGCACTGACATCGCGGTCGAAGC
>DASQZA010000426.1:0-4646 GCA_035638935.1 Gemmatimonas sp.
CAATTGCTTGAGCGTGGTCAGCAGCCGTCCGTTGTCGCGCTGGTGCAGGCCGATGCTCGGCTCATCGAGGATGTAGAGCACGCCCACCAGGCGCGAACCGATCTGCGTGGCCAGCCGAATGCGCTGTGCCTCGCCACCGGACAGCGATTCCGCGCTGCGATTCAGCGTGAGGTAGTCGAGGCCAACGTCGACGAGAAAGCGCAGCCGCTCGCGCACTTCCTTGAGGATCGGCCCCGCAATGCCCGGATCGAGCCCCGGCTTCGAGTCCGAACGCACCGGCACGGCGTCGAAGAACGCCAGCGCATCGACCACGCTGTGCTGCACGACGGTGCCGATATCCTGCCCATGCAGCGTCACGGCCAGCGACTCGGGACGCAGACGCCGCCCGATGCAGGCCGGACACTGCGACGCGACCATGTAGGCATCGAGTTCGAGTCGCACGCCGTCCGAACTCGTTTCGTCGTAGCGGCGCTGCACGTGCGCAAGAATGCCTTCCCACGTGCTCTCTCCTGCCTTGGCGGCCGCCGACTTCGATGCCGCCTTTGCCGCCGGTCGCGCTGCCTTTCTCGCGGCCTTCGGTGCTGCTGCTGGCACGTCGCTCACTCCATGCAACAGCTGCGCTCTCACCTTCGCCGGCAGCTTTGCCCATGGCGAGTGCAGGTCGAAACCCAGGCTCTTGGCGAGTGCTGGCAGGATCACCTTGCGCATGTAGCCGTCGGGCTCACCCCACGGGAGTACGACACCCTCGAGAATGGAAATGCTCGGGTCGCCGAGTACGAGCTCCTCGCTCACGCTGCGCGTGGTGCCGAGGCCGCTGCAGGACTCGCACGCGCCGAATGGAGAGTTGAACGAGAAGTGCCGCGGCTCGAGCTCCGGCATCGAGATGCCGCATACCGCGCAGCCGTACCGCTCGGAAAACATCTCGATCGTCGGCGCTGCACTGTCGTAGCGCACGACTTCCACCAGGCCTTCCGCCAGACGCAGCGCGGTCTCCAGCGAATCCGTGATGCGACCGCGGTCATCCGCGCGAACCACGAGCCGGTCGACCACTACAGAAATGGAGTGATTGGCACGCCGGTTGAGTTTCGGCGGATCGGCCAACTCGATCAGCTCACCGTCGACGACGGCCCGCACGAATCCCTGCTTGCGTGCACCCTCGAACAGGTCGCGAAACTCACCTTTCCGTTCCTGCACGAGTGGCGAGCGAATTTCGACGCGCGTACCTTCCGGCCAGGCGAGCACCTGCGCGGCGATCTGCACGGGGCTCTGTCGCTGCACTGCACGGCCACAGTTCGGACAATGCGGCGTGCCCGCGCGCGCATAGAGCAGGCGGAGGTAGTCGTAGATCTCGGTGACCGTGCCGACGGTAGAGCGCGGGTTGTGTCCCGCGGACTTCTGCTCGATGGAAATCGCCGGCGAGAGGCCCTCGATCGCATCGACATCAGGCTTCTCCATCAAGCCGAGGAACTGTCGCGCGTAAGCCGACAACGATTCGACGTAGCGGCGTTGTCCTTCAGCGTAGATGGTGTCGAACGCCAGTGATGACTTACCCGACCCCGAAAGGCCGGTGACGACGGTGAGCTTGTCGCGCGGAATCGTCACGCTGACGTTGCGCAGGTTGTGCTCCCGCGCTCCGCGTACGATCAGCGAGTCCGACGCCGGCGCCTTGAGCGCGACGCTGCTGAAGTCCGCGTCGACGTTGACGTTCACATTCATGCTCGCGGTCGCCGCGGTCTTTGCGCCGGCATTCTGGTTCGGGACGATGGCGGCCGCGGTGGGAGCGCTCGCCTTGGACGGCGAGGCGGATTTTGCAGTCTTGGCAGTTTTTCCAGGCATAGACTTGCAAGCTGCGGTGCACCGGGAACGGATTCAACCCCGGAATGCCACGACTCGTACCAGTGCCGTGACGGCCTCCGTGGAACAGGAGGCAGGTGTGGGTCGTCCTCCACGGAACACTCGGAGCCAATTTCAGACGCACCACGATTCACCGGCTTTCTTCATGATTGAGATTGCAGCGCTCTCGAAGCGCTATGGCAGCTTCACCGCTGTGCGCTCGCTCGACCTGATCGTGCCCGGCGGAGAGCTGTTCGGATTTCTGGGTCCGAATGGCGCCGGCAAGACCACGACCATGCGAATGATCGCCGGTATCCTGCAGCCCACCGCAGGATCGGTGCGCATCGCCGGCCATGACCTGCGCACCGATCCGCTTGGCGCCAAGCGCGCACTGGGGTTCATCCCCGATCGCCCGTTCATCTACGAAAAGCTGACCGGCATGGAGTTCCTCCGCTTCACCGCCGGGTTGTACGGGGAGCAGGGTGAAGCGATCGACCGGCGCGGGCGGGAGCTGCTGGCGCTCTTCGACCTGGAGACGTGGCGCGATGAGCTCATCGAGAGCTACAGCCATGGCATGCGGCAGAAACTCATCATTGCGAGTGCATTCGTGCACCAGCCGGCGGTCATCGTCGTCGATGAGCCGATGGTCGGACTCGACCCCAAGTCGGCGAAAATCCTGAAGGAGCTGTTCCGCGAGTACACACGCCGCGGCCACACGGTGATGATGTCGACGCACACGCTCGAAATTGCGGAGAGCAAGTGCGACCGTATCGGTATCATGCAGCGCGGTGAGCTGGTGGCGTGTGGTACGATGGCGGAGTTGCAGGGGGAGACGGGCGACAACGATGCACTGGAAGACATTTTCCTGCGCCTGACCGGCGAGAGTGTCGCGCGCGAACTGGTCGAGGTGCTCGATGCCTGATGCCGCTGCAGGAGCATCGGCAGGAGCAACCACAGGAGCAACGGCAGGCCTTTCTGCAGGAGCTGCGGCCCTCCTGCTTCCCAAGTGGCAGATCGCGCGGCACCGGGCCGGTTCGTTCGAGCGTGGAGACGTACGACGCGCGCTCGTCGTCGCGACGTTCGGTGGCCTCTTCTGGTTCGCGAGCTACGCCGTCGCACTCAAGCTGCTGGTGTATTTCCGCAGCGCGGAGGACATCGGCACTCTGCTCGCCGGCAAGCTGCTGTCGATGATCCTGCTGGCATTCTCCTCCATCCTGCTGCTCTCGAATACGATCGCGGCGCTGTCGAACTTCTTCCTGGCGAAGGATCTCGACCAGCTGGCCGCCGCTCCCGTCCGCCCGTGGGCGCTCTATCGCGCTCGTCTCACAGAGACCGCCATGCACTCGGGATGGATGGTGGGACTGCTGCTCGTGCCGATCGTCGCCGCATACGCGAAAGCCTACGGTGCAGGCCTCTCGTTCCTGCCAGTCGCCCTGCTTGCGTTCACGGCGTTCCTGCTCGTGCCCGCGATCGTCGGGTCGGCGTTCACACTCGTACTCGTGAACGTGTTTCCGGCGCGTCGTACGCGCGACCTGCTCAGCGTCATCACCGCCCTCGCAATTGCGGGGCTCATCGTGATGTTTCGCGCCGCGCGGCCGGAACAGCTTGCTCGGCCGGAGGGATTTCAGGACTTCATGCAGTTCGTGGCATCCCTCGACACACCCGCGTCCCCGTGGCTGTTCAGTGAGTGGACGAGCGACGCGGTGATGCGATCGCTCTCGCACCGGAGCACCGTAGCACCGTTGCTGCGCCTTTGGGGCGCCGTGGGAGTGCTCTTCGCCGTCGGTGGATGGCTCCACTCCAGGGGCTGGCGTCGAGGGTTCAGCCAGGCCCAGGAAGGCGCCAACCGGCACGGTGCATCGGATGGCCGACGGACACTGCTCGATCGCGTGTTCTCGGCGTTGCAACCGGTGCGCCGCGAACTCGTGCTCAAGGAGCTGCGCGTGTTCGCACGTGACAGCACGCAATGGTCACAGCTCGTCATGCTCGCGGTGCTGATGGTGGTGTACGTGGGCAACGTGCGCTACCTGCCACTGTCGGGCCCCGGTGTCTCGACACTGCTTCGCAACCTCATTCCGTTCCTCAACCTCGCACTCGCGGGCTTCGTGCTGGCATCGGTAGCAGCGCGGTTCGTGTTCCCGAGCGTGAGCCTCGAAGGACGTTCGTTCTGGCTCCTTCGCTCGAGCCCACTCGCGATGCACGATCTGCTCTGGGCGAAGTTCTGGACGGGTGCGGTCCCCCTGCTCCTCCTTGCGCTCGTCCTCGTCGGCCTGACAAACACCATGCTCGGCGTTCGGACGTTCGTGCACATCGTGTCGCTGGCGGCGATCACCGGGCTCGTGTTCCCGCTCACGGCCCTCGCCCTGAGCTATGGGACGTTCTACCCGCGCTTCGAGAGCGAGAATGCCGCGCAGATCCCGACGTCGTTCGGCGGCCTGCTGTTCATGATGACGTCGATCGTGCTGATCGGCACGGTGGCCTACCTCACCGGACGTCCGGCAGCGCGCTGGGTCGTCGCTGGACACTATGGGCGAGAGCGCGAAGCCGTCTCGATGGTCGTGCCATTTGTCGTTGCTGCGGGGCTGTGCATTGCGGCCACGGTGGTGCCGTTGGTAATGGCACGGCGGAGGCTGGAGACCATCGAGCGTGGGTGAGGCGTGTTCGCAAGGACACTGGAGGCGGCATGCGCAGCACGGCTACCTGAGACTGGGGCTGGCGTCTTTGCACTCAGCGGGATTGGCTCGAGATCGGCTGCCAGTGGGAGCTGCCCGCACCGGCGCCAGCGGCGGTACCGAAGCTTCCAGCTGCAGCTG
>DASQZA010000427.1:0-7736 GCA_035638935.1 Gemmatimonas sp.
CCGAAGACCGGACCACGCGAATGTGGAACCGCATCGAGACTGACTCTGCATACCGGGGTCTCGCACAGCGCATCTGGGCGCAGGGATTCGGGCGCCCCGCGCTGGAACCCGCTGTGGCGCGCAACGCCCGACGTGACGAGCTCATCGCACGTGCGGTGACGGCCGTTTCCACGCTGCGCGCGCGCGGAGTGCCGGTGCTCTTCGTGCGCTTTCCGAGCAGTGGTGGGGTGCTCGAGAACGAGCAGAAGTTCTGGCCGCGCGAGACGACGTGGGATGTGCTGCTCGCGAAGAGTGGTGCGCCCGGTGTGCACTTCGAAGACGAGCCCACGCTGCGCGGATACCAGACGCCGGAGTGGTCTCACCTGACTGCGGCCGAGGCCGATCGGTTCACGGCAGCGCTGCATGCGGTAATTGCCCGGCGCAATCTGCCCGGCTGGTCGAACCTCGTGCAATAGCATGTGCGCAAGCATGTGCGCGTTAGCTTGCGGGAATGATTGAGACCCGCGACGAAGATCTCCCGCTCCATCAGGATGTGCGCCGGCTCGCGGCGGCGCTCGGTTCGGTGGTTCGCCGGCTCGAAGGCGAGGAAGCGTTCGCGACGGTGGAGTCACTGCGTCGCGACACGCGTGCGCGCCGCAGAGGAGACTCCTCGCCGAGCGTAGCGCTCGCGACAATTCTCCAACGCATCGACGGACTGCCGGTCGAACTGTGCGCGACGACGGCACGTGCATTCACGCTGTTCTTCCTCCTGATCAATACGGCCGAGCAGGTACATCGTGTTCGGCGCACGCGCCTGTACGAGCGCAGCGAGACGAGCACCCTGCAGCCCGCCTCGGCACGCTGGACGATGCGAGCGCTGCGCGAAGCGGGACATTCCGCTGCGAACGTACGCGACGCGCTCGTGCGGCTGGACGTGCGGCCAGTGCTCACCGCACACCCTACGGAATCCACACGTCGCACACTGCTCTCGCTTCAAGCGCGCGTCGCCGATCTGCTGCTCGCGCGTGATGAGGCGACGCCAACGTCCGTACGCGAGATCGACGAACGTCTTGACGCGGAGATCGAGCTCCTCTGGCTCACCGCCGAGGTACGCGACGACCGCCCGACGGTGATGGACGAAGTGAGCACGGTACTCTGGTATCTCGAGACGCGACTCGTGGATGCCAGTTCGCGTGCGCGGGACGCAGTGCTGCGTGCATTCGAGGACGAGTTCGGAGCGCAGACCGCTGTTGTCGCCCCCGGCGACACATTGCACGACGCATTGCAGGACGCGATGCCCGTGCAGCTCGGCAACTGGGTTGCCGGTGATCGTGACGGAAATCCGTTCGTCACGCTCGCGACGACGCTGGCAGCGGCGCGGCGTGCGAGTCATGCGATGCTCGGGCGGTACCTCCGCACGCTCGGCGATCTCATCGAACGCCTCTCGCTTTCGTCGGGCATCGCGCCGCCGCCACCCGAGCTGCTCGCGTCGCTGGAAAGCGACCGGCTGTTGCTGCCGGAGGTCTGGGCCGCGAATCGCGCGCGCAACGCCAACGAGCCGCTGCGACTCAAGCTGTCCTATGCTGCCGCACGTATCGCTGCAACGCGCCGCGTCGTCGCTTCACGCGATGCGGGCGAGGAGCGCGCCGATGCCGCCGCGTACGCGAGTGCCGACGAATTCGAGCGCGACCTGGTGCTCGTCCGCGACGCGCTGTATGCGGCGGGTGCCGTCGATGCGGCGCGCGTGACACTCGAACCTGCGCTGCTGGTGCTGCGAGCACACGGCTTCCATGGATTTCGCATGGACCTCCGCGATCATGCGACCGTGCATCGCGCCGCAGTCGACGAGATTGCGCGCGCCGCCGGTATTGCGCAGCTCGACGTGGGTGCCATGCGGGAGGAGCTGAGTGGCCGACGGCCGCTCGTGGGTGGGAGTCTCGAGATTGCCGACAGCACACGGCAGACGCTCGAGACGTTCCAGGCCATGCGCACGATCCAGGACGAGACCGGCGAGAACGCGGCATCGACGTATGTGATCTCCATGGCGCGCGAACCGGCCGACATGTTGCGCGTACTGCTGATGGCGCGTGAACACGGGCTCGTCGACCTGGCATCGGAACCGCCACGGTCGCGGCTCGACGTGGTGCCGCTGTTCGAGACGCTCGACGATCTGGTATCGGCGGCGCGCGTGATGCGCGAGATGCTCGACGATCCCGTCTATCGCCGTCAGCTCCAGGCGCGCGGCAACCGGCAGGAAGTCATGCTCGGCTACTCCGACTCTGCGAAGGATGCCGGCTTGCTCGCCGCGTCGTGGGGGCTGTACCGCGCGCAGGAGGACCTCGCCGAACTGTTTCGCGATTCGGGCATCGAACTCACCATGTTTCACGGACGTGGTGGCAGCGTCGGACGCGGTGGCGGCTCGCCGGTCTACCGCGCACTCTCGGCACTTCCGCCTGGTACCGTGAACGGTCGCATCAAGATCACCGAGCAAGGCGAGATCATCTCGCAGCAGTTCGGGTTGCTGCCCGTCGCGGAGCGCTCGTTCGAAGTCACGATGAGTGGCGTGCTGCTGCACGGATTCACCGACTGGCGGGACGGAATCGACGCAGCGACCGTCGCACGGTTTCGCGCACGGCTCGACAGTCTTTCCGCGAAGTCGCACCTCGTGTACCGGCGCGCCGTGCATGAGAGTCCGGATCTGTTCACGCTGTTCACGACGGCCACGCCGATCGCCGAACTCGCCGACGCGCGCTTCGGGTCGCGTCCCGCCTATCGGCCCGGCAACAGCGCCGACATCGACGGAATCCGCGCGATTCCCTGGGCATTTGGCTGGACGCAGATCCGACTGATGCTCACGGGCTGGATGGGCGTCGGGTCGGCACTCGCGGAGGCGTGCGCAACGCCCGAGGGCCTCGCCGAATTGCAGGACATGGCGCAGCGCTGGCCATTCTTCGACGATTTCCTCGCGAAGGTGGAGATGGTGTGCGCCAAAACGGATCTGCCAGTCGCGCGGATGTACGTCGACGGGCTCGGCGGATCGGCTGAGCTCTTCGACGAGTTGCAGGCGGAGTTCGATCGCACGGTGACCACGCTGCTACGTATCCGTGGTGCGACAACACTGATTGCGGATGTGCCCGTGCTGCAGGCGGCGATCGCCCTCAGGAATCCGTACGTCGATGCACTCTCGCTGCTGCAGGTCGCGCTCATGCGTCGCAAGCGCGCCGAGGTGTCGGAGCAGCGAGAGCACGCACAGATTGACGAGGCGTTGTCGACCACGTTGAGCGGGATCGCGCAGGGACTGCGCAACACGGGCTGACTGCGCTGGCTGACAAGCCGCGCTGACCACTTCCTACCATACACCGACGACTCATGCTCGATGCCTTCCGGCGCCTCATTCGCGACAGCGTGCAGGATTCACCAGCGACGCAGAATTCTGGTTCTCCGAACGTGCCGCGTGACGTGCGACTCGCTGCGTGCGCCTTGCTCGTCGAACTCGCCTGCGCCGACGGGGATTTCAGCGACACGGAGCAGCGGCAGATTCTCGCTATTCTGGAGCGCCATTTCGGCGTGGATGCCGAGGGAGCGCGTGCGCTCATGGGGGAAGCGACCGTCGCCAACCGTGACGCGGTCGATCACTTCGTCTTCACACGGCAGATCGTCAAGGATTACGATGTCGCGCAGCGCATCGTGCTTGCGGAGATGATGTGGCAGGTCATTCTCGCGGACGGGGCGCTTGATGGGCAGGAGTCGTATCTGATTCGGAAGCTGGCGGGGTTGCTGGAGTTGGAGCCGGCGTTTTTGGCGGCGGCGCGGAGAGGAGTCTCTGAGATGTAGGAGTTGCGACTGACGGCTGATGACTGCTGGCGGCCGATTACTGCTGAAAAAACCTTGGCTGGCTTCTGCGTGCTCAGCGGCATCGCCCTGGATCGGCTGTCAGCTATGGCTGAGAGCTATGGCTGCCAGGGGCGGTACCGAAGTTTCGAGCAGTAGCGATGAGTTGCAGCGATAGCTGCCAGAGAAGGCCATGCGGAAGGACGACGGGTTTGCGAGTGCGCGCTCCCAGCTTTCATCTGAGAAACTCAGAGCTATAGCTGACAGCTGCAGTACCGCCGCGGGCAGCCATAACTCTCAGCCATCGCTGACAGCCGATCCAGGGCGATCTCGCCAGACGCACCGTCACCAGCCCCCAAAGACCCATCGCCAGCCGAAGCTCGCAAACGCCAGCCTCAATCGCGGACCCCCCCACCCCCGAGCGGCGACGTAAACACCCCAGCCGCCGGCTCCCCAAACACGACGTCCGTAATCGTGATCACCACATCCCCCTGATCCGTCTTCTGCGTGACCAGCGTCGCGACCTTCTTCCCGTCGAACGCCTTGTACTCGCGGAACGTCGCCGTCTGCATGCCCGTCGGCGCCGACGTCACGGTGCCGCGTCGCAGACCGGTCGCGGTCTCGAAGTAGTCCGTGCGCTTGTCGCCGGTGATCGTGACGATGTCGAGCTTGTAGCACTGCACGCCGTCGAACTCCTCCACGCCCGCGACCTTCGCTTCCTTGAAACGCGTCGCGTCGAGGAAGGAGTTGCCCGTGCGTGCCGTCTCCGCGGTGTTCGCCTCGACGTCGGCGGGCATGCGGGTCGCGGGCCCGTCGCCCTGCGCGGTCCAGCCGACTTTCCCGTCAAAGCCCTGGTCGATCTTCGTGACGTCGAGGTCGATGATCATCCGGATGCGGTTCGGCGCGCCGTTGTAGCGGGTGTAGCTGCCGGTGAGGCCGGCGAACGTCACGTTCACCGTGCCTTTCTCGGTTCGTCCCACGACCTGCGCCCACGCGTCCCGTCCCCCGACTGCAGTCGCGAACTTGTCGTACACTCCCGCGACCGTCGGCATGGCTGCCCCGCTTGCCGCCGCAGGGACGGCCTGCGCGTCGAGCCGGGTGATGCCGGAGAGGCTGGCGAATGCGAATGCGCCGAGCATTGCCCTCACGAGAAACCGCTGCATCGATACTCCGGAGAAGTGGCGTGAAATTGTATGGTCTCCGACAATACCCGGGAGACCACCGTCTGGTCGTGCACCCGCGGTGCCGTTGGAGTGTACAGACTGTCGAACGCCGCAGCGGACCAGGTCCGCGCGCGGGCGCTCCTGCGTTATTCCCCGCCCGTGGATTAGATTTCATGGGTTCCGACTTCTGCTAGCCTGTCCGGCGCCCCCGCGAGAACAGCGCGATGCTCTCTATTGCTACCCGCCTCACCCGTTCCCGAATCCTCTTGCACCAGATCGTGCGACGGGCGCTGCTTGCCACGGGTTTGTCCGCTGCTGTTGTCTACACCTCGGCCTGCGCGAGCGCCACCGCCGGACGGCCGGTGTTCCAGAGCGGCGCGGCTGGCGCGATCGCGCGTGCGCGAGCGGACAGCCTGCGCTACCCGTATACCAAGGACGACATCGAGTTCATGCGCGGGATGATTCATCATCATGCGCAGGCCGTGACGATCGCGCGCTGGTCGCCGACCCACGGCGCCGATGCCGCCGTGCAGCGCCTGTCCGCGCGCATCATCAATGCGCAGAAGGACGAGATCACGCTGATGCAGAACTGGCTGGCCGACCGCAATCAGACCCCACCGCAGATCGATTCGACCGGCAAGGTGAGCGACCCGACGAATCCGCATGCGGGCCATGACATGTCGGCGATGGGCGGGATGGCAAACATGCCCGGTATGGACGGCTCGATGCCCGGCATGCTGACCGACGCCCAGCTCAAGGAGCTCGATGCCGCACGCGGTGCGGAGTTCGACCGGCTGTTCCTGACGTACATGATCCAGCATCACCGTGGCGCCGTTTCCATGGTCACGAAGCTGTTCAAGGCCGATGGTGCCGGTCAGGATGAAACGATCTTCAAATTCGCGAACGACGTGGAAGTCGATCAGTCGACCGAGATTCGTCGCATGGTCACGATGATGCTCGAGCTGGGATTCGCCCCGCCGTCCCTGTAGCGAACCACTCGCCCTCGCAACACCGCTGTTCGTTGGACCGCTGTTCCCGTATCACGCCCGCCCACTCAGAGGACTTTCGATGTCACTCCCACGTCCGCCTCGTCGCGGTACGCACACGCTCGTACACTCGGCTGCCGTCGCCGCGCTGGCGTTCAGCGCCGCGTGCGCCGGCACCAAGCCGTCGACCGCGCCGAACCCGGCCACCGATCCGCGCGTCGGCCTCAAGGCCGGCCTGCTCGACGCCGGTGAGGCCATCTCGAATCTCAAGATGGTTTCGAAGGTGCAGTCGCCCGCCGGTTTTGCCGGCATCACCAACTCCGACCTTGCCTTCACGGGCAACTATGTCATCCAGGGCAACTACAACGGCCCGGTGATCTGGGACATCAGCAATCCGTCGAGCCCCAAGCTCGTCGTGGCGCTGGAATGCCCGGCGTCGCAGAACGACGTGTCGGTGTACAAGAACCTCATGTTCATGTCGGCCGAAGCCAACAACGGCCGCGTCGATTGCAAGCCGGGTGGCGTGCGTGAGGCAGTGAGCAAGGAGCGCGTGCGCGGCGTCCGCATCTTCGACATCTCGAACATCAAGGAGCCGAAGCTCGTCGCCAACGTGCAGACGTGCCGCGGTTCGCACACGCACACGGTGCTCGAGGATCCGAAGGACAAGCAGAACGTCTACATCTACGTCTCCGGCTCGTCCGGCATCCGCTCGGCGGAAGAGCTGCCGGGTTGCGCGGATGCCGCCGCCACCGACCCGAACTCGTCGCGCCTGCGCATCGAGATCATCAAGGTGCCGCTTGCGAATCCCGCCTCGGCGGCCGTCGTCGGCAAGGCGAACATCTTCGCCGGCCTGACGCAGGTGCAGGGCCACGGCTTGTCCGATGCGGACAAGGCAGCGGCGTCGGCGAATCTCGCACGTCAGCGCGCCGCGGGTGCGTTCATCGTGAAGAACCCGCAGTCGGGCGTCGAGATGGTGGTGAACAATGCCGTGTTGCGCCCGTTGCTCGACAGCGTCGTGAAGGCGCGTGGCGCCACCGGCGCGCCGACGGCCGCCGACAGCGCGGCGCTCCGCCCACAGATCCAGACGATCATGAACCGCGTGTTCGCTGCGGCCCCGACGGGTGGTCGTGGCGGTGCAGCAGGCAGCCCGGTGAGCGACCGCTCGCAGTGCCATGACATCACGGTCTATCCCGCGCTCGGCCTGGCCGGCGGCGCGTGCGAAGGGCACGGCCTGCTGCTCGACATCAGCGATCCAGTGAACCCGTACCGCCTCGATGCTGCCGCGGACTCGAACTTTGCCTACTGGCATTCGGCGACGTTCAACAACGACGGTACGAAGCTCCTGTTCTCCGACGAGTGGGGCGGTGGCGGCGGTCCGAAGTGCCGTGCCGGCGACCCGAAGGAGTGGGGCGCGGACGCGATCTTCACGATCGAGAACCGCAAGCTCAAGTTCCAGAGCTACTACAAGCTCCCAGCCAACCAGTCCGAGACGGAGAACTGCGTCGCGCACAACGGTTCGCTTGTGCCGATCCCGGGGCGTGACATCATGATCCAGTCCTGGTATCAGGGTGGCATCTCGATGTTCGACTGGACGGATCCGAAGAACCCGATCGAAATCGCGTCGTTCGACCGTGGCCCGGTCGACGCCGGGCGCATGGTGTCCGCCGGTTCGTGGTCGGTGTACTGGTACAATGGCAACATCGTGAGCTCGGAAATCGCGCGCGGCATGGACATCGCCGAGATGGTGCCGAGCAAGTACGTCACGCAGAACGAGATC
>DASQZA010000428.1:0-3048 GCA_035638935.1 Gemmatimonas sp.
GCTGCATCTGTGGCGCGCGTGGACGCGTTGCTCGATTCTCTCGCCCCGGCTCCTGGATCCATCAGCAGCAATGCCGATGTCGCAGGCCTGATCGCCGTACATCGTGAACGAGCGGACTCTGCGCTCCTCAGTGGGGACCTCCGTGTGGCAAGAGCGGAAGCCGGTGCGTTACTCTCCGCGTCGCGACAGCGGCTCGGACACTCCGAGCTGAAGTCGATGACAGACGGCTGGATGCTACTGCAGCAAGGTGCACGGCTCCTCGCGCGCACTGCGCAACAAGCCGGGGAACCACTGGTGGCGGGTGCTGCGAGGCGTCTCGAAGCGGCGGCCCATGCCGTGTACGTGCTGTCGCCCGACCAACGACGCGCCTTCGACCGACTCGCCGAAACGCCGGGGGATGGACGTCTGCTGCACATCATCCAGGATCGCTCACGGCCTCTCGCATTGCGCACACAAGCCGCAGCGGGTGCATTGGTGCGTGGTGCGTGCATGAGCCCGAGGGAAGTGATGTTCGGAATGACCGCTGCCCGGCGCGCAGTCTTCCGTGCCATCGAGGCGACCCTCGACGCGTCCGGCGCATCAGCGATCAATGAGCACGTCGCTGATGCCCGAGTGGCAGCCCAGATACGCGTGATGCAGATGAACTTCGATGCGAGCGCCTCACCGCATGTCGCGGCGCTCGCACGGGCAGAGTGGCCCGCTCTGTATCTCGTGCCGGCACCGATCGGTGCACGTGCACAACTCTGTCGCACGCTCTAACGCGTACACGGTAGCGTACGCGTTGGAGCGCGAGAGCTTTAACCCTCCGCCAATTGTGTGGCGGTGTACCGCTCTTCGCTCGAGGCCGAAACCTTGCGCCCGCTCGTGACCGCCATCCACTCGCGCACCGAATCGGCGAGGATCACGACGACAGCAAGCAGGAAGAATGCGGCGACTGCCGCGTCCAGCCGGTCGTTGAAGATCATGCGGTTGGCGACGGCGACGCTCTTGATGTTCGCCGGGAGCGAGCCGCTGGCGATCTGCTCCTGCAACACGCGCGCATGCGAGAGGAATCCCAGCTTGGGATCCGGGGAGAAGATCTTGAGCGAGCCTGCCGTCATGGTCACGATCACCAGCCACGCGAGCGGTATCATCGTCACGAATGCATAGCGCGCCTTGTCCATCTTGATGATGACCGTGGTGCCCACGCACAGCGCGACCGTAGCCAGGAGCTGGTTCGAAATGCCGAACAGCGGCCAGAGCGAGTTGATGCCGCCGAGAGGATCGGTCACGCCCTGGTACAGGAAGTAGCCCCAGCACGACACGAACAGTGCGCTCGCGAACACCACGGCAGGGTACCAGTTCAGGCGGCCCAGCGGCGCGTAGGCCTTGCCCAGCACGTCCTGCAGCATGAAGCGGCCGACGCGCGTTCCGGCGTCGAGGGTCGTGAGGATGAACAGCGCCTCGAACATGATCGCGAAATGGTACCAGAGCGCCATCGCGGTGTCGCCGCCCAGTGCGCGCGAGAAGAGGTGCGCCATGCCGACCGCGAGACTCGGTGCACCACCGGTTCGTGAGAGCAGTGAACTCTCACCGACCTGACGGGCAAGGTTGTCGAGTTCGGCGGGGGTGACCACGAAGCCCCAGTTGGCAATCGCCGCAGCAGCGGTGGCCGTGGTCGTGCCAAGCGCCGCGACCGGTGCATTGATCGCGAAGTACACACCGGGCGTGAGCACGCACGCCGCGATGAGCGCCATCGTGGCAACGAGCGACTCTGTCAGCATGGCGCCGTAGCCGATGAACCGCGCATCGGGTTCGCGCTTGAGCAGTTTGGGTGTCGTGCCGGACGAGATGAGCGCGTGGAAGCCCGAAATCGCGCCGCACGCGATCGTCACGAACACGAATGGGAACACCTTGCCGGCGAACACGGGCCCCGTGCCGTCGATGAAGCGCGTCACCGCTGGCATCTCCATCTGCGGCATCACGAGAATGATGCCGGCTCCCAATGCGATCACGACTCCGATCTTCACGAACGCGGACAGGTAGTCGCGAGGCGCGAGCAGCAGCCACACGGGAAGCACCGACGCAAGAAATCCGTAGCCCATGATGTACCACGCGAGCGTCACCTTCGAGAGCGTGAACATCGGCGCCCATTCCGGCGACGCCGCCACCCACTTGCCCGCCTGGAGCGATAGCGCGAGCAGCACGAGGCCGATCGCCGTGGCCTCGAGCACCGCACCGGGACGAATCCAGCGGAGGTAGCCGCCCATCAGCATCGCAATGGGAACGGTAAGTGCGATCGTGACCACACCCCACGGACTTTCCGCGAGTGCGTTCACCACGACCAGCGCGAGCACCGAGATCAGGATGATCATGATGCCGAGCACCGCGACCAGCGCCGTCGCACCGGCTACCGGGCCGATCTCTTCCCGCGCCATTTGCCCGAGCGACTTGCCGTTGCGCCTGATCGACGCACACAGGATGACGAAGTCCTGGACCGCGCCGCCGATGCACACACCGATCACGATCCAGAGCGCGCCGGGAAGAAAGCCGAACTGCGCCGCGAGGGTCGGGCCAACGAGGGGGCCGGGGCCAGCGATCGCGGCGAAGTGGTGACCAAACACGACCCACCGATTCGTCGGCACATAGTCGCGCCCGTCTTCGAGCCGCTCGGCCGGCGTCGCACGCGTCGCATCGAGCGCGAAGATGTCGTGTGAGATGATCCGGCTGTAGAACCGGTACGCGATGAGGTAGGAGCAGATCGCCGCCACCAGAATCCACGCCGCGTTGACCTTCTCACCCCGGTTGAGGGCGATGGTCGCGAGGGCCCCGGCGCCGACGAGCGCCACGGCAATCCAGGGCAGAAATCGGAAAACACCAGTCTGCGGTTTGAGGGGAGCTGTCATAGCACTCGGTGTACGCTCTCGGCCCGGGGGCTGTCAATGGTGGATGTGATTCTGGGTGCGAATGCGGACGGGCGTGTGCCCGTGCGCTTCACCGGACGGCGTCCGCCGACGATCTTTGGGCCATGCCAATTCCAGTGACACTCATCCCGGGCGACGGTATCGG
>DASQZA010000429.1:0-7727 GCA_035638935.1 Gemmatimonas sp.
CGGAGACCGTTGCCTGTCCCGGCGCCACACCGACGATCCTTCCGGTGCTGCTGACCGTTGCGATCGTGGGGTTGCTGGTACGCCAGGTAACCGCGCGCGAGAGTGAACCTTCGGCGTCCACCTCCGCTGCCGCGACGTCCGACTCACCGGAATTCAAGGTCATCGACGTCGGCGAGACACCCACGCCGCGAACGACTGGCGTCACCGTGATGGTCGCGCTCGCGCGGCGCAGCGTGTCTTCGACCGAGACCGCGCTGATCGAAACGGTGCCTAGTCCAAGGGCCGTCGCGACTCCGGCTTGCGAAACCGACACGACACTCGGATTGCTGGAACGCCACGTCACCGTGCGGCTCAAGCCTTGTTCGATGCTGACATTTGCGACGAGCGTGCGTGAACCTCCGATGTTGAGCGTCGACGTAGCGGGCGTGATCGACACGCTGCGTGCCGGGAAGATGCGCACTTCGGCAACGCCCTTCACACGCGGGTCCGCCACGGACGCTGCGCGAACGGACGTGGTGCCTACCCCGACAGCGGTCACGACGCCGTTTGCGTTCACGGTCGCGATGGTCGCGTTGTCCGTCGTCCACGATACGTCACGTGACAGCGTCCATCCCGTCTCGGGCTCGGCAGTCACTGCACCTGCGTCGCCCATCCACAGCGTCAGCACACCAGGCTGAATCGTGAGTGCCGGGCCTGGGGTGACGGTCAGTACGATGTCTGCCGTCCTCCGCGGATCGCCGACTGCAGTCGCGCGCACGTTCGTCGTACCGGGGCTGATGGCGTTCACGACGCCACTCGCACTGATGGTCGCGATGGACGTGTTCTCGACCGTCCAACGTACGGTGCGCAGTGCGCCAGCCTCTGCGTCGACCGTCGCGGTCACGGCCGTGGACGCAAAGGCGCGCAAGGTGATCGACCCCTGATCGATCAGCACTCCGCGCACGGCGAGCACTTTCACGTTCACTTCCGACGCCGCAGCACCAGAGACGGCCCGAATGTTCGCACTGCCTGACGATCGCGATCGCAGCGTGGCCGTCGAGCCGGTACCTGTGACTTCCACCACGCTCGGGTTATCGCTCGTCCACGTCACCGACGATGCGGGGAGCACGATGCCGCGCGCATCACGCACGACGACGGATACGGGTTCCTGCTGCTCGACCCCGGGCAGCACGATCTGCGGGGAAGCAAAATCGACGAGCGCGGCGGTCGCTCCTTGAGTCGGGCCTGCCCCCTTCTCCGCCGGCGCGCAGGAAATGATGGAGGACAGCAGGACCAGCGAGACAAGTGTTGACGCGCGCATGCATGCGCTCCGGGAGCAGTGATGGATAACGAGCGATACCAGTTCTCATAGGGGTATCGGCCGCTGGCGCCCGGAGCATGACTATGATCAGCGTATTCTGTGACGGTGTTACTGGATCGTTGTGCGACCTCATTGGTGGTTGTGGCGGGCACTGTGATAACTGTGCCGGTGGTGTAACGGCGCGGCCTGGCCCTGATTTGTGGAGAATCCTGCGGTACGGTGCGAGGCGCTGGTCTGGAACTGCCTACCGCGAATTACGCAAATGCGCCTACGGCGCAAACGCGAATGGAACCGAGAGCGATTCGGGGCACATCGCGTTGGGGTCAGGCCGCCATTTTTTGGGGTGGGGTTCCGAGCGCGATCTCGAGCCCCGCGAGCTGTTCAACAAAAGAAAGGACGATGCCGACGATCCGCACTGTCAGCCCGTCGCCCACACGGTTGCATTTGCGTTGCGCCGAAGGCGCATTTGCGTAATTCGCGGTAGGCAGTTCCAGACCGGCGCCGCGCACCAAACCTCTGACTAACAGCCCGGCAGTTCCTTAGCCGCGCCGCGCACCAGACGACTCTAGCGCCGACGCGTGCTCGTCGGCATCAGCGTCCGCGTGCGTCGCGCAGCGCCGGCCGGCAGTGCGCCGCCAACTACTCGGCTGGCGCGTGCGGCCGACGACGGTTCCAATGACTGCTGGCGCATTCCCGCGCCTGTCGAAGCATCGCTGCCGACTCCGCTCCATTCGCGAGCAGCGACGACCGCTGAAGACGTCGACCCCGTCACGATCGTGGCGTTATAGCCGACCGCGAACGCGCCGCCGATGCCGTTTGGCGAACCACTGACGGCCCAGAGGAGATCGGTGGTGCCCGTTGTCTGCGCCTGCCACGTCGTGCCATTGAAGCGCAGCAGGGTGCCGACGTCGCCCGTCACGTACAAGTCTGCTTGGCTCGGACCCCAGATCGACGTGAGTACACGAGTCGTGCCCACGTTGAGCGCCTGCCACATCGTGCCGTTGTAGCGGCGGGCTCCGCCCGTCGTTGGTGGTGCTTCTGCACCCACTGCCAGGATGTTGTCGATTCCGCTCGCCCAGATGCCGAGCAGGGACGTACTCCCGGCTGCCGGCAGCGGCGTCCATGCCGTTCCGTTGAAGCGCAGTACCGCACCGTTGTCGCCGCCGGCGAACGCTTCTGTCGCAGTCGTGCCGAACACGCTGAGCAGCGGGCTCGCCTGCGACGCGCTGATGCTCCACGTGGTTCCGTTGAAGCGCAGGATCTCGCCGGAGTTCGTCACGGCAAGCACGTTGCTCGCACTCGACCCCCAGAGCGCGGTCACCGTCGCGGTCGATGGCAGCTGCTGCTGCAGCCATGTCGTCCCGTTCCACCGGAGCATCACGCCCCGCTCGCCGGCGGCAAATGCGTCCGTGGCGCTGGCTGCCCAGACAGTCGCGAGTGCGACCGTCGTGGGGGATACCTGTCGAGACCACGTCGAGCCGTTCCAACGGTAGATCGAACCGAAATCTCCGACGGCCCACGCATTGGTGGCCGATGTGGTCCACACGTCGAGCAGGTCCGGCGCGAGGTGGAGTGTCGCAAACGACGCGCTGCTCGCACTCGGCGTTCCGCGCTGTACGGCGCCGCGCTGCCCACCTGTCCACAGTACACCGGCACCGTCGATCGCCACGGATAACATGCGTGGCGTGTACGGGGTGCTCACCCGGCTCAGCGTATTGCCGTCGAGCGCCAGCAGGCCGCTGTCGCTCGCGAAAAAGGTGCGCTCCGTCGCGCCTCGAACCGACGCGTAGATGGCACCGGACACACCATTGCTGTTGATCGTGGTCCACGACGTTCCATCATAGCGCAGCATGGTTCCGACGGCTCCCGCGACCACCACGTTGTTCGGCGCAGATCCGGTGACGGTGTAGAGCGTATCCATCGCGAGTGTCACGAGTCGCGTCATCGATGTGCCGTCGTAGCGGAGTACCTCGCCGTCGTTGCCCACGATGAACGCGACTCCGCCGCCGGACCAGACGCCGTTGAGCGTGACGCTCGAGGTGCTCGTGACAGGCGCCCACGTGCTGCCGGTCATGCGCAGCACCGTGCCGTTGGTGCCCACGGCGTAGGCGCTCGTCGCGCTCTCCGCGTACACCCCGCGCAGCGAACGCGTTGTGCCCGACGTCATGGCACTCCATGCGGTGCCGTTCCAGCGAGCGATGACACCGTTGGAACCGACGGCGATGATGCTGTTGTCGGCGGTGCCGTGCAGCGCCGCGAACTGCGTGCCGAACGTCGAGCCGAGCGCGGAGGTGGCCCAGACGGTGCCGTTCCACTGATAGATGTTGCCGGCGCTGTTGATCGCAAATGCGGAAGTCGCACTGAACCCCGCTATCGATATCACGTCGTCGACGAGAGGTCCCTCGAGGCGCGCCGCGCTCCAGCTGTTCGCGAGGCGCGGAACCACGGAGACCGTGACCGTATCACGCCGGGTCGCGTCGAACTGCGACACGGCAGTGATGAGTGTAGTGCCAACCGCCACGCCGCTCACGAGACCCGTCCCGGAAACCGTGGCGACCGATGCGGTCGACGACGTCCACGTGACCGCCGTATTCACGCCGGGATCGGCGGCGACATTCGCCGTGAGCTGCGCGGTCGTGCCCGGGTTCAGGCTGACGCTCCGCTGCACGATCGAGACAGTGAGCGGCCGCGAGTTCACCGTGATCGCCGCGGTCCCGCGCTTGGTGGTGTCGGCCGTGGACACCGCCGTCACCGTGCTCTGTCCGACCGAGATCGCGGTAACGACACCGGCCGTACTGACCGTGGCGACCGTCGGATTGCTGGTACGCCACGTGACCGTCGTCGCGAGTCCCGCGTCGGCGCTCACGGCCGCCGTGAGTGCCTGCGTGCCGCCGGTGAACAGCGCTACTGGAGTCGGCGTAACGGTGACGGAACGAATCTGCGGCGCGACGGTGACCGTGGCTGTGCCACGCACCGTGGTGTCCGCGACGGCGACCGCCGTGATGGTCGCCGTGCCTACCGCGACGCCGGTGACCACGCCGGCATTGTTCACGGTCGCGACAGTCGATGCGCTCGTCCGCCACATGAGGGTGCGCGAAACGCCGGCTTCCAGTTGTACGTCGGCCACGATCGTGCGTTGCTCACCGCTCACAATGGTCGAAGTGGCCGGCGAAAGAATCACGGAGCGAAGTGGAAGCACCGTGATGATTGCCGTGCCGCTCACCTTGCTGTCGCCTTGTGACGTCGCTCGAACCAGCGTCGTACCGGGCGCGACACCCGTCACGACGCCCTGTTGATTGACCGTGGCGATCGCGGCGGCTTCCGTGCTCCAGGTGACCGCCGTGGATGCACCGGCACTTCCCACGACCACGGCCGTCAGCACTCGTGTATCACCCGCTCGAATCGACGCCGTGAGGGGATCGACGGTGACACTGCTGATGGTCGGCGCAGGGCGCGCCGGGTCACCACCACCACCACAGGCAGTGAGACCGCATGCAGCGAGCACCGCGAGGGCCGACCCGAGGAGATAGCGCTGCATGCGTGCCATGAGGTTCCAGTCCGTTGTCAGCCGTTGTCAGCCGGTGTCAGCCTACGTTGCGCGGCGCAGTCATCGCCGCAGGATTGAGGATCTCGTCGAGCTGGGCACGCGTGAGGATGCCACGTTCCAGCACCACGTCGAACACACCGCGACCGCTTTCCAGCGCTTCCTTGGCGATGTCCGTCGACACCTCGTATCCGATCACCGGCACCAGCGCCGTGACGATGCCGATGGAATTCTCGACGAAGTAGCGCATCCGATCGGCGTTCGCCGTTATGCCGGTTACGCAGCGTTCCCGCAACACCGCGCAGGCATTTCGCAGCATGTCCAATCCGCGCAGCAGCCGGAACGCGATCACAGGCTCGAATGCGTTGAGCTGCAGCTGGCCACCTTCCGCCGCCATCGTGATGGTCACGTCGCCGCCTATCACGTCGAAGCAGACCTGATTCACCACTTCCGGGATGACGGGATTGACCTTGCCAGGCATGATCGACGAGCCGGGTTGCATCGGCGGCAGGTTGATCTCGCCGAAGCCGGCACGCGGGCCCGACGACAACAGACGAAGATCGTTGCAGATCTTCGAGAGCTTCGTGCAGGTGCGCTTCATGACCCCGGAGACTTGCACGAATGCGCCGGTATCGCTCGTCGCCTCCACCAGGTCGGGCGCCGTCAGCACGGGCACGCCCGAAATTTCCGCAAGGCGCGTCGCGGCAAGTTCAGCATAGCCCGGAGGCGCGTTGATGCCGGTACCGATCGCGGTCGCGCCCAGGTTGATCTCGCGAATGAGCGACTGTGCTTCGGCAAGCCGGTCGACGTCTTCGCGCAACGTGTGCGAGAACGCCATGAACTCCTGGCCAAGCGTCATGGGCACTGCATCCTGCATCTGCGTGCGCCCCATCTTGAGCATCGACGCGAACTCGATGCCCTTGACCTCGAACGCGTCGGCGAGCCGTCCGAGCTCGGCGCTGAACACGCCAAGACTCTTGTGCAACGCGACGCGCACCGCGGTCGGGTAGACGTCGTTCGTGGACTGACTGAGGTTGACGTGGCTGTTGGGCGAAATGGTGTCGTAATCGCCGCGCGGCCGGTTGAGCAGCTCGAGCGCGCGATTGGCGATGACCTCGTTCGCATTCATGTTGGTCGAGGTGCCCGCGCCGCCCTGGATCATGTCCACGAGAAAGTGCTCGTGGTGCCGGCCCGCGCGGATTTCACGGGCGGCCCGAACGATCACGTCGCCCTCGTGCGAGCCAAGCAACCCGAGCTCCTGATTGGCGAGCGTCGCTGCTTCCTTGACGGCGGCCAGAGCTTCGATGAGCAGTGGGAACTCGCGGAGCGGCGTGCCGGTGATGGGGAAGTTCTCGAGCGCACGAAGCGTCTGCACGCCGTAGAGCGCCTCGTAGGGCACTTCGCGATCGCCGAGCAGGTCGTGCTCGGTGCGCGTGCGATGGCCGCCAAAGCCGAGCGTGCGTCCTCGGCCCACCAATGTCGCGTCGGCGCTGCGCAAGCGTGCCGAGATGGCGCGGGCGGCGCGGGCGACGAGCGCGGCATACAGTTGTGGCGCCTCACGCGTGATGTCGTCGAGCTGCGGGCGCGTGAGCATGAGGGCGGTGCCAGGCATGATGGCGCGCGCCGTCGTGCCGTGTGGAGAATCGTCGAGCAGCAGCCCTTCGCCCACGGCCTCGCCGGCGCCCAGCGTCACCAGTCGCGTGGCGCGCCCGTCGGACGTCTTCTCGATCGCCACTGCTCCGTTGATGAGGATCGCGAACCGCTGGCGGGGCTCGCCTTCCAGAAAGAACGTCTCGTCGGGCTGGAACTCATGGGGCGTCACATGCCGCGCCAGCTTCCACAGGTGCGCGTCGGTAAAGCCATCGAGGAAGGTCGTGGCGCGGAGCCACTCGGCGATCTGTGCGGGAGTACTCATGGGCGAAGCTGGGAGTGCGGGAATGAAGTGCAGGGGCGGATAGTGCGGGGCGGGAGTGAAACGGGCAACGGGTCCGCCTCCGCCGGAGCGAGCGCCGTTCCGTACTCCGTCCTCTTATCTTCCACGCATATGACGCCCGAAATCGACGCCCGTCCCTCCGATACGCCGCCCGCCCCGTACGATCCCGCGACCATCGAACCGCGCTGGCAGCAGCGGTGGGCGGAGCGTGGCACCAACCAGCCTGACATGGACGGTGCGCAACGCCCGTTCTACGCGCTGATGATGTTTCCGTACCCGTCCGCCGAAGGGCTGCACGTCGGTAACCTGTTCGCGTTCACCGGCAGCGATATCTCGGCGCGCTTTCACCGGCTGCTCGGTCACGACGTCTTCCAGCCGTTCGGATACGATGCCTTCGGGATCCATTCGGAGAATTACGCGCTCAAGATGGGTGCGCACCCGATGGAGCTGACCCCCAAGAACGTCGCGAACTTCCAGCGTCAGGTGGAACGGGCGGGCTTCATGGTCGACTGGCGCTCCAAGGTCGATACCAGCCGACCCGACTACTACAAGTGGACGCAGTGGGTCTTCCTCCAGCTCTACAAGCAGGGTCTGGCGTACAAGAAGGCAGCTGCGGTCAACTGGTGTCCGACCGACAAGACCGTTCTCGCCAACGAGCAGGTCGAAGGCGGACGGTGTGAGCGTTGCGGCACGGCGGTGGAACAGCGCTTTCTCGAGCAGTGGTTCTTCCGCATCAGCGCGTACGCCGAGCGCCTGCTGAACAACCTGGATACGCTCGACTGGTCGAATATCACCAAGCATGCGCAGCGCAACTGGATCGGACGTTCCGAGGGCGCGGAGCTGCAGTTCCAGGTCGACGGCGCCGATGCCTCCGTCCGCGTCTTCACCACGCGCGCCGACACGATCTTCGGTGCGACGTATCTCGTGCTCGCGCCCGAGCACCCGTTGGT
>DASQZA010000430.1:0-5652 GCA_035638935.1 Gemmatimonas sp.
CGCTCTGCGATCGCCTCAAGATCGTCGTCCGGTTCGGCAACGAGCAATGCGCTGAAGAGCGCCCGATATGCGGGATCCCGAAACACATCCGGGCCATGGCGCTCTGCGATCCGTTCAGCCAGACCACGGTCAAGCATCATCGCGCGTACCAGGGCACGTTCGACCGGCTCGTCGCGCCGCGGGCGTGGCGGAACGGCCGTCGCTTGCCAGTCCGGCCCGTCGTTGCGCCCACGCCTGCCCTTCCATGATTCACGTTTCTTGAGCGCCGCATATGGAGAAGGCGGCGCTTCATCATCGCGCTCTCGAAATCGATCGCGCGCGCGCGCCTGGTCGAGTGTGACCATGCCGACCGGCGGCGCATGGTCGGGCGGAGGTTCGCCAGCCGAACCTCTGCTCGTACCGCTCGTGCGACGCCCACGTTGCGGTACGTCGTCGGCCTCGGCGGCGAGCGTCGCCTTGTCCAGTTGCGAGACTTCCGCGAGCCGAGCGAGATAGAGATCGCGTGTCAGTGGATCCCGCGCCGCCCTGATCGTCGGAAGAAGCCGATCCACCGCGCGACGACGCTTGCGCAAGTCGGCGAAGTAACCCCGTCGCTCCAATATCTGCACTTGCCGGTCGAACAGGTCGATCGCCTGCGACAGCTGTGTTTCCAAGGCCGCGTACCCACGGCTCGAGACGAACGTGTCCGGGTCTTCACCGTCCGGAAGTGTGACGATACGAACGGCGGCTTTATGCCGCAGCAGTTCCATGCCGGACTTGTACGTGGCTTGCTGTCCCGCTTCGTCGCTGTCGTAGATCAGGAAGATCTCGTTCGCGTATCGCACGAGAAGCGCCGCCTGCTCTTCGGTCAGCGCCGTGCCCAGCGGTGCAACGACCTCTTCCACACCCGCCAACGCTAGGCGAATAGCATCGAGGTAGCCTTCCACGACGATGGCGCGTGAGTTCTTGCGCATTGCCTGTCGGGCCGTGTTCATGCCATACAGCGTCCGACGTTTCTGAAAGACCTCCGACTGCGGGCTGTTCAGATACTTCGGCTTGTGGTCGCCGAGTGCGCGTCCGCCAAAACCGACATGATGCCCGAGTTCGTCGAGAATCGGAAACATCACGCGCCCGCGAAATCTCGTGCTCGGCTCGCTCGCACCCTCGCGGACCACCAGCAGTCCCGCTTCCGTCAGTCGCGTGTCATCGAAGCCGAGCGAGTGCAGGTAGCGACGGAGCAGCATCGCATCGCGTGGAGCAAACCCGATCCCGAAACGCTCGCGCGCTGCCTCGTCGATGTTGCGCGACGTCAGGTATTCACGGGCGGCCGCACCCAGCGGACCCGCAAGCTGGGTGCGAAACCACTCTGCCGCCGATGACAGCACTTCCCAGTTCGGCTCGTTCGGATCGGCAACCGCGGCGCGTCGTGGCGCATCGATCACCTCGATCCCACTGCGTTCGCCGACGAGCTTTACGGCCGAGGAGAAATCGAGCCCCTGCCGCTTGCGCACGTATGTGAAGACGTCGCCTTTCTCGTGGCACACGAAGCAGTGGAAGCTTCCGAGCTTCGGTGAGACGGCGAAATTCGGGTTCTTGCCGCCGTGAAACGGACAGGCGCCACGCCAGTCGCCACCGTAGCGCTTGAGCGGAACTCCGGATTCCTGGATGATCGCCACGATGTCGGCCGCCGCGCGCACGCGCTCAACTGTCTCGTCAGCGATCATGCGGGATCATGTCAGTTCGGCGACCGTGACGCCAGCGCCGCCTTCGTTCCAGGCTCCCAGCCTGAAGCCGGCGACGCGTGTGTCTTTCTTGAGCATCTCACCGACGCGGGCTCGCAGCGCACCCGTGCCCTTGCCGTGGATGATTCGCAACTCCCGAAGGTCCGCCCGGATTGCCGCATCGATGGCCTGAACGACCTTGTCGTCGATCTCGTCGCCACGAAAGCCACGGATGTCCACTTCGCGCACCGGCTCGGCGTCCGGGATGCTTCCAGAGAGCGAAACCTTGAACGCCGGCGGCGGCGGGGCTGCGGTGCGCGTCAGGGCGCTCACGGGCACGGACAACGTGAGTGATCCGACCGCGACGCGCGCATCGGTACCACGGACCGACACGATGCGACCGACCTTGCCATCGAGGGTACCCACCAGCACCGAGTCCCCCGCGCCGAGTGGTGCGTCCGGGCGCGATGGTCGCGCGTTGGGCACCGCGGCGGGCGTAATCGTCCCCTCCGTCGCCGCTTTGGCTATGCGACGTTCGCGGTCGCGCTCACGGTCCCGCAGGGCTTGCTGTTCCACACGCTCAGCGGCCGCACCCTGTGCCGCGGCCGCCTCCTCGAGCGTTCGCCGCGCGGTTCGCATCGACTCTTCAAGGGCGCCCGACTCCTGGGTCGCCTTCGCGCGCACCTCGGCGATGGCGCGCTCGAGTTCGCCACGCGATTCGAGCAGGTATTTCCGGGCCTGCTGGCGGGCGAGTCGCTCCGCTTCCCTCTCCCGCTCCCGCACCTTGAGCTCGCGGTCGGACACGGTGGCCACGCGTGAACGTACCTTGCCCTGCTCGATTTCCATCAGCCGTTCGCGATCGGTCAGCGTTGCCTCGCGCGATTCGATGTCGGCCAGCAACACGGCCAGGTCGCGCTCGCCGGCCGGCAGACGCTGCTCGGCGCGCTCCAGCACGTCTTCCGGGAGCTGCAGGCGCCGGGCGATGCTGATGCCGTAGCTGCGCCCGGGTACGCCCTTGAGCAAGCGGTACGTGGGGGCGAGTTGCACCGCGTCGAACTGCAGCGAGGCGTTCACTACCCCCTGCACTTCGGTAGCGAGCAGTTTGAGCTGGCCGAGGTGTGTCGTCGCGATCGTCGTGGTGCCGCGATGTGTCAGCGTCTCCAGGATCGACCCACCGAGCGCGGCGCCCTCGGCAGGATCCGTCCCCGATCCGAGCTCGTCGACCAACACCAGCGAATCGGGCGAGGCGAGACGGAGAATCTCGCCGAGATTCTTCACGTGCGCGCTGAACGTCGACAGGCTTGCTTCGATGCTCTGCTCGTCGCCGACATCCGCGAACATGTCGTCGAACACCGGGAGACGGCTCGTCGCGCCCACCGGGGCAGGCACACCGCTTTGCGCCATTGCACTCAACAAGCCGAGCGCCTTGAGCAGCACCGTCTTGCCGCCTGTGTTTGGGCCGGAGACCAGCAGCGTGCGCTCCACGGGATCGAGTGTCAGGTCGAACGGCACGACGGGTGTGCCGCGTGACAACAGCAGCGGGTGCCGACCGTCGACGATTGCCAACCCGTCGCGTGGCGCACAGAACGCGAGTGGTGCGCACGCCGCTTCGATCGCGTAGCGTGCCCGGGCGGCGAGCGAATCGAGTGCGACCAAGGCGTCGAAGGCACCGATGAGCTGCTGCTGGTATGGACGAAGCGTTTCGGTGAGTTCGCGCAACACGCGCTCCACCTCGCGCTGTTCCTCCATTTCGAGTTCGCGCACACGATTGCCGAACTCCACCGCTGCCGGTGGTTCGACAAAGATCGTTTCTCCGGTGCCGGAGCTGTCGTGCACAATGCCGCCGACAATGGCGCGTGCGCCTCGCCGCACCGGCATTGTCCAGCGGCCATTGCGCATGGTGACCGACGCGTCGCTTACCTGGTGATGAGACTCGAGGCGCGCGATCTCACGTTCGAGCATGCGCACCAGTTCACCTTCGGTCTTTCGCAGTTCCCGGCGCACGCTGCGCAGCGCAGGTGACGCGTCATCCCGTACGCTGCCGTCGTCAGCGATCGCGCGATCGATTCGTTCTTCCAGCGGTCTCAGGTCGACCAGTGCACCCACGAAAGCTGCGAGAAACGCCACCACCACCTGCGGGCGGCGCGGGTCGCGTAACGCATCGCGCGTACGGCGCGACGAGCGCAGCAGCACGGCCGCGTGCTGCAATTCGACAGCGCTCCAGGTCAGTCCCTCGATGCGCAGCCGCTTCAATGCTTCGGTGAGCTCCGGAATCGGCTCGGATGACCATCCGGTCTCAGACGCAACCAAGGCGCGCATGGCGCCCACGCGCGCGTGCTCCGCTTCGATCCACGCTCGGTCCGTGCGCGGTGCAAGGGCACGCACCGCAGCAGCGCCAGGCGCGGAGCCAGCGCGTCCGGCCACATGCGCCATGAGGCGCGGAAATTCGAGGATGCCGAGCGCGTGCGCGTTCATCGGGGTACGGAGGGTAAGGCGGGCCGCAGCGAACGCCTCGGCGCGACTTGTATCAGTGCGTACCCGGCGTCAGCCGGCGTTGCTCGCGGCGAGCTCGTCTCGCGCCATTGCATTGATGGCGCTTCCGTCGGCTCGTCCGCGGAACTGCGGCATGACCCGGGCCATGATCGCGCCGATGCTGGTGGCACCGGCCGCGATCGATCCGCGCACCGCAACGCGCAGCTCTTCGGGATCGACGGCGGCAGGGAGGTACGCCTCGAGCATCGCCGCCTCGGAAGACTCCTTTGCCGACAGGTCGGCTCGCGCGGCCTTGTCGTACATGACGACGGCTTCCCTGCGTCGCTTGATGCCCTTGCGAATGACATCGACGGCATCATCGTCGGAAAGTTCACGACGGAGTTCAAGCTCACGATTCTTGAGCTCGGAAATAAGCATTCCGAGCGTCATCACGCGGTCCTTCTCCTGTGACCGCCGGGCTGTTGCCTGGTCGGCCTGCAGCCGCTCCAGCAGCGTCCCCTCACCAGCGGTCACCGCGTTCTCAGCCCTGGCGCGTGCGGCGATTCTTCCGGACAGCCGCGTTCATCTTGCGCTTCCGGCGCTCGGACGGCTTCTCGTAATGCCGATGCTTGCGCAGATCGGACAGAATGCCGGCCTTCTCGCACTTCTTCTTGAAGCGCTTGAGTGCCCGCTCGAAGTTCTCGTCCTCATGGATGATGACTTCCGACAAACTGAATCTCTCCCTGGGGTCCCGCGTTCTCGCCGCGCGCTTTCGAGGCGTCGGGCTTGGCGGGATAACGTGGTGCACGCGATCGACCGACGGATTGCCGGATGCGGGGCGTGACCTGATTGATGACACGGCAGCCTCATAACGTACCCATGAGCCGGGAGGCGGTCAAGCTGTCCGGAGCCACGATGGGGGCGTATTTGGGCTATCCGGGCGGCCAACTCATCGGACGCCCGCCGAGCACGTGCGCATGCAGGTGGAAGACGCTCTGCCCACCGTCCTCGCCCGTGTTGATCACGGTCCGAAAGCCGGAGTCGGAGACCCCTTCGAGCCGGGCGACTGCGGCCACGAGGAGCATCACGGCGCCAAGCTCCCCGGGGTCCAGCGCTTCAGCGATCGAGGCGACGTGCCGCCGCGGAATCACGAGCGCATGCACAGGCGCCTTTGGATCGAGATCGCGAAACGCGATTGCGTGCTCGTTTTGCGCGATGATGGTAGCCGGAATCTGCCCGCTGGCGATTCGGCAGAAAATGCAGGAGTCAGTCATCCGAGTCTGTACTCTGGTGAGCGGAGGGGCCCGCGAGCATGGTGCGCAACATGGCAAGCGAGGCGATGCCGGCCGTCTCGAAACGCAGGATGGTGCGGCCCATGCTCGCGAGCCTAAATCCGGCCGAAACCAGCAGATCGATCTCCCCCGGCTCGTACCCGCCTTCAGGGCCCAGGGCCACGGTCACCGGAGCGATGACGCCAGCC
>DASQZA010000431.1:0-2546 GCA_035638935.1 Gemmatimonas sp.
CCCTCGCGCCGTCGCAGTGCCGGAAATCGGGCGCGAATGTCGCTGACGCTCAGGGCGCCCACCGTGGCCGAGCGTCCATCCGTTCCCTGCTGCAGGCTCGCGCTGCTCACGTCGTCGCTCCATGGTGTTTGTCATGCTGGCTTGCCTGCTGGCTCGCCTGCTGGTTCTCGCTCTGACCCGCGTTCTGCCCACCGATTTCTGCTCCAGCAAGGCGCTCGACCACGCGTACGGCTTCGACGTGATCGGCGACCTCACCCAGCTCGACCTGCGCCATGCGGAACAGCTCCGCCGTCAGCTGCACGAGCGGCGACGACACCCGACCGGCGCGGGCGAGGTCAGCGGCGATTCCCACGTCCTTGCTCAGCAAGGCGAGACGAAAGGTGCGCGGAAACTCGCGAGTCAGGACCCGCTGCGGGAAGAGATTCATGCTCGCATTCGATCGGCCGCTGGAGGCGTTGATGACGTCGAGCGCGACGTCGCTACGCACGCCGGCTTTCTCGAGCGCAACGAGGCCTTCCGCCGTTCCCCAGATGTGCATGGCCAGCAACGCGTTGTTCACGGCCTTGAGCGCGTCGCCCGTGCCGATGGCGCCGCAATGCACGATGCGCGCGCCGAAGCACTCGAGTACCTGCCGCACCGTATCGAGCACGGTCGCATCGCCGCCCACCATCACCGTCAGCTTTCCCTCCACCGCTCCGGCGACGCCACCCGACACCGGTGCGTCGAGGAAGCCGATGCCGCGCTCGGCCAGACGTGCAGCAATCTGTCGCGACGTTGCCGGATCGCCGGACGTGCAGTCGACCAGCGTCGCCCCGGCCTTCATGCTCCCCAGCAGTCCCTCGGGACCGTCGAGCAACGACGCGACATCCGCGGATACCGGCAGGCAGGTGATCACGACGTCCCGTGCATCCGCTGCCTCTGCCGGCGTCCGCGCAATCCGAACATCCCGCTGCCCGTTCGCAAACTCCGCCGCACGCTCGGCGGTGCGATTCCAGACGACGAGGTCGTAATCCGGACGAGCGAGGTGGCGGGCCATGGGAGCGCCGATGGCACCGAGGCCGATGAATGCAACGCGAGGCATGGGGGACGGTGGAGGGAGAGCGCAGGGCGACTAAAGTGCGACTAAAGTGCGACTGCGGTGCGACTGCGGTGCGAGTGCAGCATGAGTGCAGTGCGACGCTCCCAAGATGCTACAGTTCACCGGGTGATACGAGGCCACTCGCCCGGAAACCGATGAACTCTCAGCACGCGCCCAATTCACCCGATTCGCCATCTCCCCGAACGCTGGTTCGGCTGGAGCTCGACGGTCTTGTCGCCGTGCACGCAGTCCGTGCAGTCTGGACGGCGCTGGCCGCGGTTCCGGGCATCGTGACTGCCGAGGTTACGATGGCCGGTGCGCTGCTGTCCGTCGAGGGAACGCTCGACCGCGTCGCGCTCGACGCGGCGCTCGACGCGGCCGGTGTGCGTGTGCTGTCGGTGACGGTGGAGCGGCGACGCGTGTTGCCACTTGCCGATGGCACGGGGTAAGGCTTCTCGCACTCCGGTGCGAGCACTAACTTGCGCGCGCGACGACCCCACGGCGGGGTTCCCAGTTGCCTCTAGACCTTCGATCGCCGCGCGGTGGCAGGCCCTCCCGGGGAGGCCCTGTCCCGGGAGGGGACCCGGATGACGCCACCCCAGAACGAAAAACGGCCGCTCGCGGCGCTGCTTGTTCCGGACCTGCTCGAGATGCTCGAGGAGGCGCCGGGGAGCGTGCGCGCGCAGACGGAGGAGATGCACCCGGCCGACCTCGCCGACGTCGCCGAAGCGATGCCCGAGGAAGCGGTGCGCTCGTTCCTCGCGGCGCTGGGCAAGGAGCGTGCGGCCGAGGTGCTCGAGTACCTCGATGAAGACCTGCGCACGCACTTTCTCGAGGAGCTGACCGCGCGCGAAGCCGCGTCGATCGTTGCCGAGATGACGCCTGATGAGCGCGCGGACGCGCTCGACGAGCTCGACGAGGAGACGGCGGACGAGATCCTCTCCGAACTCGAGCCGGAGGACAAAGCCGAGACCGAGCGGCTTCTCCAGTACGATCCGTATACCGCCGGTGGCCTGATGACGACCGACTTCGTGTCGGTCGACGATGCGCTGTCGGTCGAGGAAGCACTGCAGGCCGTGCGGTCGATCGCGCGAGGCGGACGGCGCGAGGCGATGTACACGATCTACACGACCGATCCCCAGGGTCGGCTGCGTGGCGTGCTCTCGCTTCGCGAGCTTCTGGCGGCACCTGACGGCAGCCGCGTGACGGATCTCGCGTGGAGCGAGGTGGTGAGCGTGCACCCGAGCACGTTGCAGGAAGAAGTGTCCAAGGTCACGTCCAACTACGACCTCGTGACACTGCCGGTCGTCGACAACGACGGGCGCATCCTCGGTGTGATCACGGTCGACGACGTCATCGACGTCATCCAGGAGGAAGGCACTGAGGACGCGCAGAAGTTCGGTGGCATGGAGGCGCTCGAGGAGCCCTACATGCAGATCGGGCTCTGGCAGAACGTGCGCAAGCGTGG
>DASQZA010000432.1:0-6427 GCA_035638935.1 Gemmatimonas sp.
ACTCCTCGTTTCCGCGCTCGTCACCACTGTTCGCGCTGGCTTCGGGATCGACACCTGTGTAATTCGTGCGCACGCCAAGGTTCCGCCCCGTGACGACGACGTTCATCCGCTGCGCGCGCACCGCGTTTGCCCAGCTCGCGGGCAGCTCATAGCTCACCGACGCCTCGCGGAACCGCGTAAAGGCACCATCCTCGAACATGCCGGTGAACACCGCCGCGCCGTTGGTGGCGCGTGCCGCCGCCTGCTCGTCCAATGAGGCGCTCTTGTCGAACATGCCGCGGCACGACACGCCGTTCTGGCACTGGTGACGCAACGTGTTGTTGAACTTCTTGTGCCCCCACTTGCTGTCGATCTGACCAGAGATCCGCAGCTTCCGGTTGAGCAGCTCGATTGTCGGCGTGAACGCCAATTCGCGCGTCGGGAAGCTCGGGCCGATGAACGTCGCGCTGTCGGCAATGAACAGCTCGTTCTGCGCAGCGAGCGGGCTCGTGCTGGGGAAGTAGACGATGATGCCGTCGTTGTTCTTGTCTTCATAGGTGTACTGCCGCCCCCACAGGCCATATAGCGGGGACCCAGGCTGGTTGCGCTGGGTGTTGCGGTTGCCCGTGAAGATCGCGGTCACTCCTTCCGCGATGGCAGTCATCTGATTCTTGTTCGTGGAGCCGGTCAGCATGAAGTCGGCAGCGAAGCCCGGGCGATCGATCACGCGCTGGTTCCACGTGAGCTCGAGACCCTGGTTTTGGATGTCGCCGATATTCTCAGTGCGCGTGCCTACACCGGCGACCGACGGCGCCAGCTGACGGCTGATCAAAGCGTCCGTGGTCTGCTTGTTGTAATACGTGAAATCGATGTTCGTGCGATTGTTGAACAGCGCGAGATCGAAGCCTCCTTCGAACTCCGCCGAGTACTCGGGCTTGAGCGCCGAGTTGCCCAGCGACCCGAGCGTGACGCCCGAGGCGTCGGATCCGTTCGGCAAGCTCACCGTGTTCGTATTGAAGAAACGCAGCGCCGTCTGGGCACCGGGGATCTGGCCGGACGCACCGTAGGTCGCGCGCAGGCGGAGCGTGTTCACGAAGTCGGACTGCGGGAAGAAGCCCTGCTCCGAGACGAGCCACGATAGCCCGACCTTCGGGTAGTACACCGAGCGGAAGTCACGGCCGAACGCACTGGCGGCGTCACGACGCACGCCTCCCGTGAGGAACACCTTGTCGGCGAACGAGATCACTTCCTCGACGTAGTAGCCGAGGGTGCGGCGATCATCGGTGTCTTCGGACGGGGCGCGGGAAAGCGTCGTTGCATCGACCGTCAGGGAGCCTGGTGGTAGGCCGATGCCGGACGCGCCGGTGTTCGCCGCGAGATTGCGCACGTATTGCATGCCGAACGACGTCTTGCTCTGGATCGACGAGCCGAGTCCGAACGATAGTGTGCTGCCCAGATCGACGGTCGTCTGCACCAGTTCGGACCGGTCGAGCGACGATGCTCCGAGGCGCGTCTGCCCCTCCTTCGCACCTTCGCCGACCCGGTTGAACTCGCGATCGACACGCGCGGTGTAATCGATGCCCACTGTCGCGCGCGTCGCCAGCCAGCTCAGCGGCGTCCACTGCGACTGCACGCTGTTGATGAAGCGGTTGATGCCCTGGTTGTTCGTCCTCGAGAAGACGTCGCCCATGCCGTACGAGCGGTATCCCGCCAGCGGCACACCGTCGACGTCCTTCAGGCTCTGGTCCCACACGCTTCCCAGCGCATTCACCATCAGGCCCGTGCTGTTGTCGTTGTTCTGAGGGAGGCGCAGGTTGCTGGTGACGAAGGCGCTGCTCACCTGCACGAACAGGTTGTCCGCCAGCTGCGACGACAAGTTGGCGCGGATGCTGTTTCGGGCCAGCGCGTTCGGCCGCACCTGGAAGCTCGGGAGCGAACCGACGCCGCGCTCGAGCGTCAGGCGATCGATCTCGCGCTGCGGCATGCGGTAGACACCCGTCTCGTTCTCGGTCTCGCCCGAGATGAAGAACTGCACGCGATCCGTACCGCCGGAGATCTGCATGCCGTACTGTTGGCGCTGGCCCTGGTCGATCGGCGAGAGCGAATCGATGTTCAGCACGTTGCCGCGAGACACCGAATCGGCGATGCACGTACCGGCCGCCTGCGCAGTGATGTTGCATCGCGCGCTGACCGTTCCGGTCACCCCGGTTGTCAGGTTGCGGGACTTGCCCCACAGCGCCCACAGCTCGGGATACTCGCCCTTGCGCGGGTCACTGATCAGGCCGTTTTCCGAATAGACGTTGTACCGCGTCCGACCGGATTTACCACGCTTCGTGATGATACTGATCACGCCGTTGGCGGCTTCGGTACCGTACAGCGTGGCTGCCGACGGGCCCTTGATGACTTCCATGCTCTCGATCTCGTCCGGATTGAGATCATCCAAACGCGATGGGCCGCCACCTCCGATGCCGTTGAAGCTGCTGTTCGTCGCGGACGTCGCGCGGACGCCATCGATGATCACGATCGGATTGTTGCTGAGCGAGAGCGACGACTGCCCGCGAATGCGGATTCGCGAACCGCCGCCGGTAGAGCCCTCGCTGATCACCTGCACACCCGAGGAACGCCCGGAGAGCACCTGTCCGAGGCTCGTGACCGGGAGCTCGGCGATCTTGTCGGCAACGGCGATCTGCGTCGTCGAATTCGCGAGTTCGACCTTGCGGGTCGCACCCGTTACCGTGGTGACGACCGCGGACAACGAGAATGCGGCCTGCGTCAGCGCGACGTTGGCGGAAGCCGACTGGTTGGCGAGAACTGTCACCGCCGTGCGCTTCGCTTCGTAGCCAATGCGGTTGACGACCAGCTCGACATTGCCTGCCTGGATGTTGCGCAGCGTGAAGCGGCCATCCTCACCGGTCAGCGTTCCAAGCTGCGTTCCGGAAATGACTACGTTGGCGGATGCGATCGGCCCACCGGTCGCCGCGTCGGTCACGCGACCGATGATCACACCGGTCTGTCCCTGCGCACCCGCGGGCGGTGGTGAGGCCACAGCGAGAGCAACGAGCGCCGCAAGCCAGGCGACACGACGTCCTCCACGCGTGAAGAAGGTGGTGAACTGACGTGCGCTTGCACGACCGAAATCCGAGCCAGGCAGTGGCATCTCGTGACTCCCCAATGGACACGATACTCGGACAGTCACGTCAGTGTGACCGTCCATGCGCGACCGGATCCGAGGCGTCGCCGGGGCGACAGCACGGGCTCGATCGCACTGCGTTGCGGATGCAGCGGCATCCGGTACAACCGTAGGGGGACGCACTGCGCAGCCGGGACAAGCGCGCAGCGTGAAAGGCAGGAACGGCGGGAAACGCAGGAACACACCCGACGTCAGAAGATCCTGTTGTCAGGCTGGGACGGACGTCGGAGGATCTGGTGCTTGACGCGATGCTCGCGCTTCAATCGCGCGCGGGTGGGCTGGTAGGGGGAACAACGCAAGTCAGCCGCACGTCACATCACGGGCTCACGCCCGCACACATTAGCATGCTGTCGCACGATGCGCAGCAGGGAAATGACTCAATTGTTACTCGCAGTCCGATTTTCCGGCTGCATTAGGTCCGTGGGTCCAGTCCTCCAGGCGAAACGGCTTGGCGAAGCGGGAGATGTACTCGTCCCGCCTCGCCGTCGACCCCGGAGGTCGCCAACTACTTCCCGATGGAGTCCTGCACGAGATCGAGTTTCAGGGTGCTCATCGCCACGGAGTCCGGCGCGATCTTCACGGAGCCCGACCGCACACCGTTCGCCTTCAGAATGTACGCGGTCGCATCGGCCACCTCATCCCGTGTCAGCGTTCCAGGCTTGTCGTCGGGCATCTTCGTGCGGATGTACTCGTACAGATCGAGCATCGGGACCCCGTTCCACTTCTCCTTGAAAGCGGGACCAGCATAGTCGGCCGGCTCATGGCAGTCGACACAAGTCCTGGCGAACAGTGCGGCACCATTCGTCGCCTGCTCCTCTGTATAAAGAGGCGTCGTATCCCGCAGGCCCGCATTGGCTGAAGCGAGCACGACGGTCCGACGCGCATCGTCACGGAGACCATGGGGGAGACCGCCCGACGGCAACGTTGCCGCAGACCCACGTCCACCAGCCGTGGCGAGAATCAGCACGGCGCCGAAACAGGCGAAGGGAAGCGTCGATCGGTTCATGGGCACGGAGAAAGGGTTTCGCGGCCGGTCCCGGTCGTACGGCCGGGCCGAGGGAACGCGCAGAACAAGTCTGGAACCGGGCTGTCCGGCCAATGGATGCATACGCGCTTCGACCCCGCAATGTTCACTTCAAGGCGCAAATAATACGGGAGTGTGATCCATCACACGCTGTGTTGGCGTTGAGCCCGGATGGACGTTCTGGGACGACCGGCCCCCGGGTGCTGGCATTCTTCCACGAAAGCGCTAGTGTATTGGATATGCGCCTCTCGCGATCGTGGCTTGACGTGGTGCTCCTGGCAGCTGGTGTCACCGGCTCCCTGCTGTTCCCGCACGACGGTGGGGCGCAGCCCAACGGCCGCAGCGTGGTGCGCGGAACGGTCGTCAACAGCGCAGGCGTTCCGGTCGAGGGCGCATACGTCGCGGTTTCCGGTACTGCGTTCGTCACGGAAACGAACGACGCTGGTGAATTCCTCTTTCCGGCGATCGATGCCGGAGCGCGCATGCTGCGCGTGCGGCGCCTTGGTTTTCGCCCCGACTCTGTTGCGGTCACCGCTACCGCTGGACGCAACGCGAGTGTCGTCGTGACCTTGCAGCCTGTTGCGGTGCAATTGACGGCGGTCGAAGTGCGCGGTCGTCCGGAACTCACCGGGCCGATGGGTGGATTTTACCGCCGACGCTCGATTGGTACCGGTCGATATTTCACTGCCGAGGACATCGATCGCCGAAATCCGTCGCGCCTGACGGACCTGTTGCGCGGCGTGCCGGGTCTGGCCGTGGCGAATCGGGTGCAGGGCAACGTACGCATCCGCGGAAGCCGCTGCGCGCCCGTGATCTTTTTCGACGGACAGGCGCTGTCGTCGGTCGAGTTCGATCTCGACGCGGTCGATCCCCGGTCCTTCGAAGGCATCGAGGTGTACAGCGGCAGCGCGTCGGTGCCGGTCGAATTCCAGCGCACGTTCCGCGTGAGCAGTAGTTGCGGCACCATCATGCTGTGGTCGAAACGCGGCCAGGTGCGTCCGAAAACTGTGAAGCCACGTGACGTGACGCCGTCGGCGCTTGTCGCTCGCATGCTCGAGCAGCGCACCGCGCTGGCAGCGTCCGATGTGGACACCGTGGCCCGCGTCGATTCCACGCGGCTCGTGCTGCCGGTGTACCCGACTTCACTGTACGAATCGGCAATCGCCGGACGCGTGCTCGCGGAGTTCGTGGTGGCGGCCAACGGCACGGTCGATATGGGTACGTTCAGTGCGGTCACCGCGACGCACCGGGCATTCGTCGAACCCGTGCGGCTCGCACTCGACCAGCAACGGTTCCGCGCTGCGTTCCGCGGTGGGGTGCCAGTGAATCAGGTGATGCAACTCCCGTTCGACTTCCTGCCCGATTCGTCACTCGTAGAGCGCAAGAAGCGCCGGTAGCGCACCGACGCCGGCCACCCGTCAGCTCGTACGCTCCAGCAGCTGACGGCCATAGCTCGCCTGGGGTTCCTCCGCGCCGTTCGCCAGCCATTCTTCGAACAGGGCTCGGCTGTCGTCGGCGAGGATGTCGCCCACGATGCGCGGCATGCCGCTTTCCGGACTCTCGGGCGACTCGACCCGCCCAGACCCGCTGTCTGCGGGGGCACGAAGCGCGAAGAGAATCGTGTCGACCGCGCCGACCATCGCCGCGCCCGTGCACATCACACACGGCTCGAGCGTCGACACCAGCAACAGATCGTTGGCGTCGAGTGGTGTCTTGCCCGCGGCGCGCGCGAACGCCACGATCTCCGCATGCGCGGTCTTGTTGCCGGTCGATTTCATCTCGTTGTACGCGCGCGCGACGATCTCGCCGTCGCCGTCGACCAGCACACATCCGATGGGTGCTTCGCCATTCCGCATGCCGTCGCGCGCATCGTCGAGCGCCAACCGCATGTACTCCTCCTGACGCGCGCGCGTCAGCAGCACCCGCGATGGGGACGCGACCGCCAGCACTTCGTCGAGTTCGGCGAGTAGCTGCGCGGCATCGCGCCACACACGACGGGCCCCTGCTCGCATCAGGCGAGTGCGTAGGGTGCGCTCGTCTGCCAACGCGCTCGTCGGCGACACGCCCTACGACGCGACTGCCGCCCGGCGGGCAGGCGTGGTGACGTTGGGCGTGGCGACGAGCGCGTTGGCAGACGAGCGCACCCTACGCACTCGCCTGATGCGAGCAGGGGCCCGTCGTGTGTGGCGCGATGCCGCGCAGCTGCTCGCCGAACTCGACGAAGTGCTGGCGGT
>DASQZA010000433.1:0-5136 GCA_035638935.1 Gemmatimonas sp.
GGATCGGCAAGCGCCTCGGTCCCACACGTCTGCTCGGCGCCTACGCGTGGCGCTCGCTCATCAACTCTGGCGTCGTCATCCCGAACGGCAGCGACTTCCCCGTGGAGCTCGTGAATCCGCTCATCTCGTTCCATGCGTCCATCGCACGTCAGGATGCGAGCGACTGGCCGGTCGGAGGCTGGTTTCCGGAGCAGCGCATGACGCGCGAAGAAGCACTTCGCAGCATGACGCTCTGGCCTGCCTACTCGGCGTTCCAGGAGAAGGAGATGGGCTCCATCACGCCCGGCAAGTTCGCCGACTTCGTGGTGCTCGACCAGGACATCATGCGCGTGCCGGCGGAGCTCGTACTCAAGACCGAAGTGCTGTCGACCTACATCGGCGGCAAGGAAGTGTATCGCAGCACCAAGACGCCGTAACGCCATGCGCGTCATCTCTCTGCTGCCGGCCGCGACGGAGATCGTGGCGTTTCTCGGTGCCACCGAACATCTGGTCGGCATCACGCACGAATGCGATTATCCGGAGGTCGTCTCGTCGAGGGTGCGCGTGACGCGGAGCGCAATCCCGCACGATGATGACCCGCTCGCCGTCGACGCGGAAGTACGTCGGCTGTCGGGAGAAGGGCAGCCCCTGTTTGCGCTCGACAAGAAACACATTCGCGTGCTGCACCCCGATGTGCTGCTCACCCAGGCGCTGTGCGACGTGTGTGCGGTCAGCGAGACGGACGTGCGCGCGCTCGCCGCGAAAATCAGCCCCGAACCCCGGGTCGTCACACTCGGTGGAACGACGCTCGATGGCATCTACGCGGACATCGCGGCGGTCGCCACAGCGCTCGGTGCCGAGAGCGATGGGGAAGAGCTGTTGATGGGTCTGCGAGACCGCGTGCGACATGTGCACGACACACTCAAGGCCGAAAAGGCGCACCGCCCGCGCGTCGTGCTGATCGAGTGGACATCGCCCGTGTTCGTGGCGGGCCACTGGGGCCCGGAGCAGATCAAGCGCGCCGGCGGAATCAGCGTGCTTGGCACTGCCGGCGAGCACTCGCAGACGGTGTCGATCGACGAACTGCGAATGTGGGAACCCGAAATCGTGCTGGTCGCCCCGTGCGGTTACTCACTGCCACGCGCTGTTGCTGAAGCGAAGCGACTGCTTTCACATCCGGATTGGGCGTGGCTTGCCGGACGTCAGGTGTGGGCACTGGACGCGAATGGCTTGGTCAGCCGCCCCGGCCCACGCGTGGTTGACGGTATCGAGGCAATGGCGCGGATCTTCAATCCAACCTCATTCAGCGCGCTCGATCCGCGGCATGGGGTGAGACTTCAATGAGTGAAGCGGGACAGCAGAAACGGAACGACAGAAGTCGAACTGCAGAAGCCGGGACGATCGCTCACCCCGACTTCTGCCCTTCCGCTTCTGCCCTTCCGCCTCTGCAGTTTCGCTTCTGCTCTACCCATTCCACATCTTGTACGCCGTAAACACCAGCAGCACCGCAAACGCGCGTCGCAGGATCGCCCCGTCGACACTGGTGGCAATCAGCTGGCCGATCAACACTCCACCGGCCATGCCGACGGCGAGCAGTACCGCATGCTTGAAGTCGATCTCCACGCCGCTTTGGTGAAACCGATACGCGCCAAGAGCTGCGTAAATCGGAATTACGAGTGCCGCGAGTGACGTCGCCGATGCCTGCTGCTGCGTCAGCTTCATGAGGATGACCAGGCCTGGCACGATCAGAATGCCACCGCCGATGCCGAACATTCCAGAGAGAACGCCGGCGCCAAGTCCTATGGCAAGCAGCAGCAAGATGGTCGTCATGGGCGGAGAGAACCGGAGTAAATGGGTAGACGCAGCCAGCGGCATGAGGGCAGTCTAACGTGTAACTTCCGGGATGCTCTCCGAATCTTCAATCACGTTCCTCAAGCGCCTACTCGACACGCCTGGTCCCTCGGGCTTCGAAGGTGCTCCTGCCCGGGTCTGGCGCGACGAAGCCGCCGCCTTTTCTGCAGTCACTGCCGATGTCGTCGGTAACAGCCTCGCCACGGTCGAAGGGACTGGTGGGCCCACGATTCTGCTCGCCGGTCACATCGACGAGATCGGAATCATCATCACGTACATCGACGAAAACGGGTACGTTTTCTTCGAGCCGATCGGTGGGTGGGACCCGCAGGTGCTGGTGGCGCAGCGCATTCGCTTCATCGGACGCAACGGCGACGTGTTCGGTGTGATCGGCAAGAAGCCGATCCACCTGATGAAGCCGGAGGAGCGGGAGAAGGCCTCCAAGATCACCGATCTGTGGGTCGACATCGGCGCCAAGACGAAGGCGGAAGCGCTCGACCATCTCGACATCGGCGACGCCGGCGTTATCGACACGCGCGTCGTGGAGCTGCCGAACCAGCGCATCGTGTCGCGCTCCATCGACGACCGGATCGGTGCTTTCGTGGTGCTGGAAGCGTTGCGGCGGTATGCGGCGAAGCCGGGTGCCGCTCGCGTGGTGGCAGCCGCCACGGCGCAGGAAGAGATCGGGTATGCGGGCGGTGGCGCTCGCGTGGCAGCGCAGTCGCTCGACGCGCGAATGGCGATCGCGGTCGACGTGACCTTCGCGACCGATCACCCTGGAGTAGAGAAAAAGGAACTGGGCGAGCACAACATCGGCGGGGGCCCTGTGCTCACGCGCGGCTCGGTGGTGAGCCCGGTGGTGTTTCGCCTGCTGAGCGACACCGCCAAACGACTGGAGATACCGTTCAGTGTGCACGCGGCGGGCCGATTCACGTCGACCGATGCCGATGCGATCCATCTCACGCGCAACGGCGTCGCGACCGGGCTGCTGTCGATCCCCAATCGGTACATGCACTCGCCGAACGAGATGGTGTCGCTCGAGGATCTCGATCGTGCGGCGGAACTGATCGCGGAAGCATGCCGCGCGGTGACCGAAGAAACCGACTTCACCGCACGCTAGGAACATGGCCATGATCGCTTCGATCCCACGTGCGGCAAGGCGCATTGCGTCGCCACTGCTGACCGCTGTTGTGCTTCTTGCCAGCGCCTGTCAGTCCAGTGGGCGCGGCATGGGCAACACTACCGACGCAGGCAGCATCTCGACCGCCGTTTCCACGCTCGCGGTGCCCGATGCACGGGCGATCCGCTCCGACATCGCGATTCTCGCCAGCGAGGCGTGGGAAGGGCGCGGAACCGGCACCGCCGGCAATGACAGCGCCGCTGCATTTCTCGCGCGTCGGTACCAGGCGTTGAAGCTGCTGCCGCTCGCCGTCGACAGCTCCGGCGCGTCCTGCGGCCGTCCGGCGGGCACGGGGTGCGCACCGTCGTTCCTCCAGAAGTTCAACGCGCGTCCCGTCGCGAGAGCACACACTGGCGCGGCCCGTGTTCTGCCGACACAGAACGTGGTGGCGATGCTACGCGGCTCGGACCCGGTGCTCCGCAACGAATTCGTCGTGATCGGCGCGCACTTCGACCATCTCGGTCGTGAATCGGAGTTCAGCCAAGACCCTGAAGCGAAGAATGCCGTACGCAATGGCGCGGACGACAACGCGTCCGGTACGGCCGCGCTGCTCGAACTTGCGCGACTGTTTTCTCGCACACCGACCAAGCGTACGCTGATCTTCGCGCACTTCAGCGGCGAAGAACTCGGCCTCTTGGGCTCTGCGCACTTCGTCGCGACGCCGCCGTTTCCGCTGGCAAAAGCGCAGGCCATGGTCAACTTCGACATGATCGGGCGCCTGCGGGACGACAAGCTCATCGTGTACGGCGTAGCGACGGCAGTCGAGATGCGCGCGCTCGTCGACTCCGCCAACAACGGTGTCGGGCTGCGCCTGTTTCCGCAGGGCGACGGCACCGGCCCGTCGGATCACGCCTCGTTCTACCTGAAGGACATGCCGGTCCTGCACTTCTTCACCGACCTGCACGACGACTATCACCGCGCGACCGACGACATCGAGAAGATCAACGCCGAGGGCGAAGCGAAGGTGATCGCGCTCGCGGAGCGCGTGATTCGCGACATGGGCGATCGTGCATCGCGACTCACGTTCGTGCGCGCGGCAGCAGCGCCGGCCGCGACGTCATCGCGTGAAGGGAGCAATACGTACCTCGGCTCGGTGCCGGACATGGCCGCAGGCGACGTGGTGGGATTGCGACTCACCGGCATCCGCCCCGGCTCGCCTGCAGACAGCGGCGGCCTCAAGGCGGGCGACGTCATCGTGGAGTTCGACGGCAAGGCGGTTACCGATCTGTACACGTACACCGACGCCCTGTACGCACGGAAGCCTGGTGACACGGTGAAGATCGTCGTGGTGCGCGACAAGGAACGGAAGACGTTGACGGTCACGCTCGGAAAGCGCGGCGGCTGAGCGCAGCAGGTGCTGGCCCTCTGGTCGTCGGCGCGGTACACGTTCCCGTTGCCGGATGGGCACCGCTTTCCAGTGTCGAAGTATGCGCTGCTTCGAGACCGTGTCGTCGCCGATGGTCTCGTTGGCTTGTCGCAGATACACGATGCACCGGCAGCGACGGACGACATGCTGCTTCGTGTGCACACACCGGAGTACGTGAGCGCGTTCCGACGTGGAGCACTCACGCCCGCCGAAGTTCGCAAGCTCGGGTTTCCGTGGAGCGCCGAGCTGGTGGAGCGCTCGACCCGCGCGCTTGCGTGCACCGTTGCCGCGTCGCGCCATGCGTTGGAGCATGGCGTGGCGATGAACCTCGCCGGCGGAACGCACCACGCATTCCCCGCGTACGGCGAAGGTTTTTGCGTCTTCAATGACGTGGCGGTGGCGACACGCACGCTGCAGCACGAGCGGCTCGTGCGCCGCGTCGTGGTGATCGATCTCGATGTGCATCAGGGCAACGGCACGCACGCGATCTTCACCGGCGACGGCACAGCCTACACGTTCAGCATGCACGGTGGGCGCAACTTCCCGTTCAACAAGGTTCCGGGCACGCTCGACATCGAGCTCGAAGACGGTACCGCCGATGCGGCGTATCTCGCCCTGCTGCGCGATGCGCTGCCGCGGGTGCTGCACGAGGCGCGCGCCGACATGGTCTTTTATCTTGCCGGTGCCGATCCGCACGAGGGAGACCGCCTTGGCCGGCTGGCACTCACGTTCGACGGGCTCAGACAGCGCGACATGATGG
>DASQZA010000434.1:0-2417 GCA_035638935.1 Gemmatimonas sp.
TGCGCAGCTTGAGATGCCAATACACTCCGCCCTGCAGCAGCAGGTAACTCACGAAACCGAGCCCCAGCCATCGCAGGTGCCACGCCGCGGCGGTACTCCCCGTACTCCACCACATGAGCACCACGGTGCCGGGAATCAGGGCCACATTGAGCAGCTCCCAGTCGCGAAGGTAGCGGAGCCGCCGCTGCACCGATTCCCTCCGCAAGGCTCCCGCGGGCGCACGGCCGAACAGAGCCGTGCCCACTGCTCGGCGCGCCCCCTGCTCCGCGCTCATTAAAGTGCCCCCGCATCGTGCCGTACCGTCCCCCTCTGGACGGTCGTGCAATCTCGCCGGAACCGCTCGGCCCATTGCCGCTCCCACGGATCGCTTTTCACCGTATTCTACAATGTAGAGAGAGTGCCAGTCCCAGTGCCTCAACAATCCATCGACCGAGCCAATGACGCATCGAACAATCGCCACCGCAATCGCGCTCCTGTTCGCGACGCCGGGCATCGCCGCCGCACAAACGCCTGCCGACACGGCCGCAATCCGCGGGGCAGCGATGCACTACATCGAGGGCTTCTACGAAGGCGACACCACCAAACTCGTTCGCGCGGTGCGACCAGAGGTATACAAGTATGGTTTCTCGCGCCCCGCGGACTCGACGACATACCGCGGAATGCAAATGACGTGGGCTGGCTTCATGAGCTACGCGAAAAGCGTGAAAGCCAACAACCGGCAACAGCCGGCCACGGCGGTGCGTGGCGTGAAGCTGCTCGACGTGCTCGACCAGACCGCGGCCGTAAAGATCACCGCATGGTGGGGCACCGATTATCTGCTCCTTGGAAAGTTCGACGGGGCGTGGATGATCACGCACGTGAACTGGCAGTCCCCGCCACCGGCCAAGCCACGGTCGAAGTGACGACCGGGTCGTCAGCGACTCGCTAGCGATTCGCTCGCAATTCGCTAGCGGGTCGCGAGCGTGCGCTGCAGCGCACCCGCTATGCGCGCGCCGAGCACCGGCGCGAGCGACCGGGTGAAGCTCGCGGTCAGGTGATTGTCATCGGTGAACATCACGATGCCATCGCGCATCGTCCGGCAACGCACGGTGGCGCACACCTGATCGTTCATGTCGACGAAGCGTACGGGGAGGCCGCGCGCTGCGATGTCCTGCGCCCGTCGTGCACGCACGGTGAACGCACGGTCGCGCTCGTACGTGCACTCCGTCGCGAACGGCAGGCCCTCCTCGCGCCGGGACAGGCAACTCGGCACGTCGAATGGCACCCGTGGGGTCCCACGCATCACGATGACCGGAATGCCTGCTGCCGAGAGTCGCGAGTAGGTGCGCCGCAGCCCTTCCTGCCACGCGTCGACGCTTACCCGATGCTCGTCGATGTCCGTGTCCGTCGATGGCACGTAGTAGTCGTAACTCGACAGGATGACGGCGCTCGGACGCTCGGCGATGGCACGCTGCAGCATCGCCTCACGATAGCGTGAGCAGGCACTGTACCTGCGAGACGTGGCACCGCGAGTGAGCATGCTGAAGTCCGACACTGGACAACCGCCCATCACACGCGCTTCGATGCGCCACCCGTGTGCTCGCCCTGCTCGGTCCAATCCGCCCAGCCAGTGCTCGGCGTGCGAGTCGCCGAGCAGCAGGAGCGTCGTGCCCGAGCTGCGATCGCCGAACGAGCAATCCGCCGCAGGTTGCCGCGCTGCCGTTCGTGCCCAGCAGGAGTGTTGCATGCGATCCGCGCGCGCGGCCGCGAACGTCTGGTGCGCGCTGCGCTCGACGTAACGTTTGGCGCGTGTCTCGGCCCACCCGGCAACGAGTGCAACCGCGTAGCTCGCCACGATGGCGAATGCGAACGGGTCGCCGATGTTGTAACGCCCGATCAAGGGAAACACACGCCGTTCGAACGGACGCTCGACAACGTGTCGGGTGATCACCGCGAGTAGCAGAGCTGCGAACGCCCACGCGAGACGTCCCCACGGCCCGATGGTCGGCAGCAGTACACTGCCGAGCACCATCAGCGGCCAGTGCCAGAGATACCAGGGGTATGAGAGTCGCCCAAGGCCGGTGAGCAGCGGTGACGACAACGCGCGCCCGAAGCGCGTGCTGCTCGCCAATCCGCCGCCCGAGAGTAGCAGCAGCGTTCCCGCTACTGGCACGAGCGCGATCACGCCAGGGTACGGCATGGTGCGACTGTACAGCATTGCCGGAACGACGATGGCCACGAGGCCGGCGACCTGCGCCACTGCAACGCTTCGTGACGAAGCGCCGAATGCGCTCTGGCCCGCGCCCGCAATGAATGCCATCGCGCTGCCTGCGGCGAATGCCCAGAGCCGTGTATGCGGGCCGAAGTAGGCCCACATCGGTGATGCACTGCTGAGCCAGATCGAGAGCGCAAAGGAGACTGCGCCCGCCATTGCAATG
>DASQZA010000435.1:0-11006 GCA_035638935.1 Gemmatimonas sp.
GCGATCGGCGCAGCAGGCGGTCGCGATCTGCCGCCGCAGTGGCTCGTTTTTGCGGGCGGGCCGTGGAGTGCGCCGGGATACGATTTTCACGAGTTTGCCACACGTGGATTTCTCTCTCAACGGCTCGAGTTCCGCCAACCGGTTCGTGCCCCCGCGATTCCGCTCGGTCGCTACGGGACGGCACCGGGCCACGTCACCCTGGCGCCATTCGTTTCGGTTATCGCGACCGCGGGTGGCATCGCGTCGCTTCCCGGGAATGTCTCAGGGGTCTACCCGTCGGCCGGCCTCGGTGTGCTGTTCTTTTTCGACCTCGTGCGAGCAGACGTCTCTCGCGGGCTCCGCGACGGTGCGTGGCGGTTCGCGATCGACATCGATCGGGGTTTCTGGGGGATTCTCTGAGAGCGACGCGGGGCGCGACGCGGGGCGAGACGCGAAGCGAGACGGACTCCGGTGTACCGCACACCGGCACTGGAGCGCGCTACGACCAGGCGTACTTCGACAAGTGGTATCGCAACCCGCGCACGCGCGTAAAGTCTGCGGCGGAGCTCAAGCGGCAGGTGGCCTTCGTACTGCACGCGGCGGAGTGGGTGCTGGGGCGACCCCTGCGGACGGTACTCGACGTCGGATGCGGTGAGGGACAGTGGCAACCGGCCCTGCAGCGGCTTCGGCCGTCGGTGCGCTACCACGGAGTCGATCCAAGCGAGTTCGCGGTGCGAAAGCATGGAGTACGACGAGGCCTGATGCAGGGTGGGATCGAGGATCTCTCCACGCTTCCATTGCGCGACCGGTACGATCTGGTGGTGTGCTGCGGGATGCTCAACTACCTGTCGCCCGCACAGTTGCAACGGGGGTTGCCACTCGTCGCCGAGCGGACCGGGGGCCTCGCCTATCTCGAGCTGTTCGCGAACGGTGATGCGATCGAAGGGGACACCGGGTGGCCACCACCGCAACCGGCAGCATGGTATCGCGAGGCGTTGACGAGGGCGGGCTTCCGCTCCGTTGGACTGCAATGCTACGTACCGCACGGGACGGACACGAATGTTTCCTTGATGGAGCGTGGCTGGTAGATGACGACGACGTGGCCGGACTTTCTCGCAGCGTTGGACGCGGAGCGCGCCGAACTTCCCGTGGTGCGCCCGATGCGTGCGATGGCGGAGGAGTTCGCGCTACGCACGCTGACGCTGCTGTTCCCGCAGTTCGCACGTGGCGAGCGCACGGTGGTCACGAGTGTCCGCGCGGACGCCGTGGCCCTGGAGTCACTGCTGCTCGAGGCGCTGGAACCGCTGGTTCCGCACGCTGCCGACGTGGTGAACGCGTTCACGAGCACGCTGCCGGATGTGCATGCGGCGCTGCGCGATGATGTGAACGCGATTCTCGCGGGTGACCCGGCTGCGGAGTCGGAAGAGGAAGTGGTGCTGGCGTACCCGGGTTTTCTCGCGACGGCGGTGCACCGTTTCGCGCACGAACTCTATCGATTGCGCGTGCCGGTGTTCCCGCGCGTGGTATCGGAGTGGGCGCACCGCGAAACAGGAATCGACATTCATCCGGGCGCGACGATCGGGCGGTCATTCGCGATCGACCACGGCACGGGCCTGGTGATCGGCGAGACGAGCGTCATCGGCGACCGTGTGCGCGTCTACCAGGGAGTGACGCTGGGCGCCCTGGCGGTGAGCAAGCGACTGGCGCACGTGAAGCGGCACCCGACGATCGGCAACGACGTGGTGATCTACGCGAACGCGACGATCCTCGGCGGAAACACGTTCGTGGGAGACGGATCGATCATCGGCGGCAACGTCTGGATGACGGGGTCGGTGCCACCGAGATCCATCGTGCAGTTCAGCAGCCGGGTCGAGAAGCGCGCGCCGGACGATGACGGGCTGGAGTTTCACATCTGACGTCGTTGGACGGCGGCAAAGACAACCGCAACCGCGTTTCACGCGGAGATCGCGGAGGAGCGGAGACCCGCGGAGAACTGCGAACCGCTTTCCGCAGATCACGCGGATTTGGCGGATGACGCGGATCAAGCCGAGGGGTCGGCGGGATCGGTGTTGCGACTTTTTTATTGGTGGTCCCGTGGCATGCGACGGACCCTTCAAGAAAATGCAAAAGAGGAGAATGCCTGAATCCCGAGGGCATTCTCTCTCTTTGCTTGATCCCTCGTATCCCCTGGATCCGCGGGATCCGCGGAAAGCTGTTCGCCGTTGCGGTACTATTTGCCGTAGCCCGCGTCCGCGCCCGGCGCATGCCACCTCCGCTACAATCCAGTACGTCCCCTCTTCACCCCGAGCCCACCGACGATGCGCGCCAATACCATCCTCGATACCATCGGCAACACGCCGCACGTGAAGATTCAACGGCTCTACGGCCCGTCCGCGAATGTGTGGATGAAGCTCGAGCGTGCCAATCCTGGCGGGAGCATCAAGGATCGTATCGCGTTGGCGATGATCGAGGACGCCGAAGCGCGCGGGCTGCTCAACGCCAGCAGCACCATCATCGAGCCGACCTCGGGCAATACCGGTATCGGTCTGGCCATGGTCGCCGCCGTGAAGGGGTACAAGCTCGTGCTCGTGATGCCGGAGTCCATGTCCGTCGAACGCCGTCGTGTCATGGCTGCGTACGGCGCGACATTCGATCTCACGCCGCGCGAGAAGGGCATGCGCGGCGCGATCGAGCGAGCCAACGAACTCGTGAATGCGACGCCCGGTGCGTGGATGCCGCAGCAGTTCGACAATGCGGCGAACATTCGCGTGCATGCCGAAACAACCGCGCTCGAGATCCTGAACGATTTTCCGGAAGGCATCGACTACATGATCACCGGCGTCGGAACCGGCGGTCATATCACCGCGTGCAGTGAAGTGCTCAAGCAGCACTTTCCCGGACTGAAGACGTTTGCAGTGGAGCCGGCCAAGTCGCCCGTCATCAGCGGTGGTGCGCCGGGTCCCCACCGTATTCAAGGCGTCGGAGCAGGCTTCATTCCCGGCAATCTGCATCGCGAAACGCTCGACGGAACGATTCAGGTCACTGAAGAGGATGCGTTCGCGTTCACGCAGCGTGCTGCCGCAGAGGAGGGACTCTTTGTCGGCATCTCCAGCGGTGCGGCGCTCGCCGCCGTTGCGCAGCAGCTACCGCAGATTCCCCAGGGTGCCAGGGTGCTCACGTTCTGCTACGATACCGGCGAGCGCTATCTCTCCATCGATGGGCTCTTTCCCGTCTGATCTCAGGAGACTGAATGGAGCCTTCCCTGGGCGTCGCTGCCACTACCATTGGCGCGCTCCTGATCGGTGTGCTACTCGGCGTCGTCGGCATGCGCGCGTTTCACCGGCGCATTCTGGCCGCCGAGATTGCGCGTGCGAGCGCGATGGCGTCGGCCGCCGCGGCCACAGCCGCGAATGCAGAACTGAATGTCCTGCGTGAAGCGCTCGCGCGCCACGAGACAGCATCGGCACTCACTGAACGCACGGGCAACGTGGCGGAGCTGCTCGGGCCCATTCGCGACACGCTGTCCCGCTACGAAGACATGCTCACCGGCATCGGGCGCTCCAATGCGCAGACCGCCGGTGCCATCGGCGAGCGCCTCGAAGCGGTGACGCTCGCGGGGGAATCGCTGCGCCGCGAAACACGACAGCTATCCCAGGCACTGCGGTCGTCGAACACGCGTGGCCAATGGGGCGAGCTGCAGCTCCGCCGCGTGTGCGAGCTCGCGGGGATGATCGAGTACTGCGATTTCGAAACGCAGACGAGCGTGCGGAGCGACGACGGGCTGCAGCGACCTGACCTCGTCGTTCGCATGCCAGGCGGTCGCCGGCTCGTCGTCGACGCCAAGGCGCCGCTGGTGGCCTATCTCGACGCGACGGGTGCAAACGACGATGCCACCCGTGCGCGCTGCATGAACGAGCACGCGGCGAGCTTGCGCGGGCATGTCAGTCGCCTCTCCGCCAAGAAATACTGGGCGCAATTCGCCGATGCTCCAGAGTTCGTCGTGCTGTTCCTGCCGGGCGAGGCATTCTTTTCCGCAGCGCTGGAGGCCGATCCGTCGCTGCTGGAAGCAGCGCTCGGCGATCGCGTCCTGCTGGCCACGCCCGTCACCCTGATCGCGTTGCTCAAGGCCGCGTCCTATGGATGGCGGCAGGAAACCGTCGCCGTCGATGCGGCGCGTGTGGTGGCGCTCGGGCGCGAACTGCAGGAGCGCATCGGATCGTTCGATGAGCAGCTCACCGAAGTCGGACGCGGGCTGCAGCGCGCAGTACAATCCTACAATCGGGCCGTCGGCAGCCTCGAGAGCCGCGTCCTCGTCAGTGCGCGTAGGCTCGGCGCATTGGGAGCGAACGAAGACGTTCTCGACACTCCACCACTCGTGGATACTGCAGTCCGGAACGCCACGTTCGTCACATGACGCGTGGTGCTCGCACCGCGTCGCTGTAAGGGTCGGCTAACCGCTACAGCGATCCGAGCAAGTCGTCGATCGCTTTTCGGTCGGCGTCTTCCAGCGACTCGGCGCCATGGATGATGCGCTGCAGAATGTCCACGGCCTCTGCCGCCAGATCCTCGGGATGCCGGCGATCCCTTTCGAAACGCACGATGTGGCCAAGGAGGATGGTCTCGAACGGCGCCGTGTCCTCGTCCCCGTCCTCCTCCAGCTCGTCGTCGTCCTCGTCGTCGTCCTCGTCTTCGTCGTCATCATCGTCGGCGGCGGAGCCAAGCGCAGCCTCGAAGCTCGGCACACTCTCCTTCCACGGCTCCGACGCGTGCGACGCACCCTCGAGCGCACTGCGGGGCACGAGCGCAAACAGGCGGCACTGCAGCCCTGGGGCATCCTCGTAGGCGAAGAGACCGAGGGGCACCGGCTCCTCGAACAGCCGAAGTTCGAGCAGGCGCGCGATGGCCTCCGGGGGCATCGCGCTGCGCGCGACCATGCGGCCATCGATGTACGCCGCCAACGCCGATGATTCAGGCGCACGCGGGTCATCGAGCTGCGAGACCAGCAGGGTGACCGGTTCGCGGGTGGTCACGAACACGGCCGGACGCGCTTCGCCTTCTTCGCCCTCGTCTCGGATCTCGTCTTCAGGCGGTTCGAATTCGTCAGGCGACATGGTCGTGGATGCTTGGGTCATCGGTGCTGCTGCAACCGAAATATGTCAGGATTTCACCCGGAATATGTCGCGCCGATCAGGTCGCGCGGGATCGTCAGACATTTCCTGCGACCTCGGTGATGTCGATGCCCTCGAAGACCGTGCCTAGCCAGGAGACCACGGGCCACAGTTCCGCGAGCACCACCAGTGCTGCCACGACGGTCGCAAGCAGGTATGACCAGTCCCCGAGCCCGCTCGCGAGCCAGAGCACCAGCAGTCCCGCACCGACAGGGAATACGAGTGCCACGGCCACGACGAGTGTCGTCGCACCGGTGGTAAGCAGGTTTTGGCCCATCGTCTCGAATCCGCGCGCTTCAGTCCCGAGTCGCACCCAGGCCGGAAACAGGAGGGCGGTACCGTTCTGGACCGTGAACATGAGCGCATTGAAGATGGGCACACCGAGCACGACGGCGAGAAACAGTGCTGCGTTCGCGCCGCTCTGCACCGCGAGCTCGGGATCCTGCAGCAGCATCACAAGCGGCACGAGCATCAACGACCAGACCGTGATCGTGTGCAGGATCGTGACGCCGCTGATCTCGGCGGCGACGATACCGCGACCCGACAGCGGCAGCGTCTTCAGTATCTCGAGTCGTTGCAGGTCGAGCCGCAAGTCGAAGCGCATCCAGAGTGGCCCCACGAACAACAGCATGGCACCCCAGCCGAACGCGACACCGATGAAGATGTCGTTCGCACCGGCAGATGCCGAGCGTGAGATCACCGCGAAGAACGCGAGCCCGATGGTAAACGACACGAGTTGCGTCCGCCACGCACCGCCGCGGATCGCCGCCGCCACATTCTTCCACACGATTGCGATCTCGGGGCGACCGGCCAGCGCGAGGCCCGGAACGCGCGCCAGCTTTCCCTTGCGCGAACGCGTCTTCCCGAGCTGCGATGTGCGAAAGCGATGCAGCCGCTCGGCGCGGTGCTGCGTCGCCTCGAGCGCCGCTTCCTCGAACGCGCGGTCGAGTCGTACCACCCAGAAGTAGTGCAGCAGCAGCAGCCCGACGGTGAATGGCACCGCCTGCAACCACGCGGAAAGCTGGGACGCAAACACGGGTGCGATGAGTGCGCGCACGGGCCACAGCGCAAACGTCGGCGCCGGCGTGGCGAGGGCGTCGATGACCGCGCCTCCGAGTGCGCGCACGCCTCGATCGCTCGCCGCCCGGAGGAGCTCGACGTTGCTCAACAATCCGAAGCTTACCGCCGCGATCAGTCCGCCGAACACCAGCAGCGGAAGCATGCTGCGCCGCCGTCCCGCGCCCTCATTGTCCACCGCATTGGCGCGGACGATGGATGCGCCGAGGCGATGCAGCGACAGCGTGGAGAAGACGAGCCAGAGCGCAATGCCGCGGCGCCACCCTTCAGCCGACCCACCGTTGCCGCGAAGCAGTACCGTCCAGATGATCGAGTTGAGCAGAATCGCGAACTGATTGCGCAGCAGCTTGGCGTGCACGAGGGTGCGGCGCGTGAGCGGCGCAGGAAACAGGAACTGCACTTCCGCGGGTGCGAACGCGAGCGCCGAACGGTCACTGCCGAAGACCCACCAGCGAGCAGCCGACACAAGCAGCAGCGCCGCAAAAATCGGAACGAGGATATCGGTGTTGATGATGGAGCCGAAGGGACTGTTCCCCAGCCTCGCGTTACGAAACAGCGCCCACCACAGGTACAGCACGCCGAGGAAGACGGCGATCAGGTAGCGCGGATTGCGGGCGCGCGCGAACTGGGCGCGCAGGCGATTCGCAGACGTGCGCTTGTACAGATAGAACAGCGCGCCGAACGGGGCGCTCACGCGGCACTCACGCGGCGGCAGGCTCCGAGATGTCTTCACCGGTCAGCTCGATGAAGATCTCCTCGAGCGATCGTCCAGCGAGCCCCGGCCGTGCGGCCACGATGTCGGCGATCGGGCCGAACGCCACCATCTCACCGCGACGGATCACCAGGATGCGTGTGCACAGCTCCTCGACCAAGTGCAACAGATGCGAACTGAGGATGACTGCCGTACCGGCGCGCGCGCGGGCCGCGATCGTCTCCTTCATGCGCCGGATGCCGACGGGATCGAGACCGGTGAGCGGCTCATCGAGCAGCAACGCCGAGGGCGTGTGCAGCAATCCACAGGCAATCGCGAGCTTCTGCTTCATGCCGCGCGAAAGTTCGGTCGGCAGCGCGTGCTTCTTGGCCGTGAGCTCGAGCTCGTCCAGCAGAATCGGTATGCGCGATCCGGCATCCGGCACGCCGTAGAGGCGTGTCACGAAGTGGAGATGCTCGGTGACCGTGAGGTAATCGAAGAGCTGTGGTTCATCGGGGATGAACGCGAGCTGCGACTTCGCGCCTACCGGATCCTTCCCCAGGTCGATGCCGCCGATGCGGATGGTACCGGACGTCGGCTGCAGGATGCCGGCGAGGGCGCGCAATGTCGTGGTCTTGCCGGCCCCGTTCGGTCCGACGAGTCCCAATACATCGCCAGGCTGCACGGTGAAGGACAGTTCGCGCACCGCGACCGTATTCCCGTACAGCTTGGCATACTTCTCGACTTCGATCACGGCACTCCTGGCGTGAGAACGATCGGCGCGGACAGGGTGACGGTAATCGTCGCGCCGGCGGGCAAACAGCGCTCCTTCACCGTGTTGCGCGCAGCGGCTACCGAGCCAGCCGCGCCGCCTGCTGCGGCACCGATGATCGTGCCCCTCGTGCCGCCACCGAGCACCCGTCCGAGGATGGCCCCGGCGACCGCTCCGGTGATGACTTTGCCCTTGTCGCCGCCCTTCGAAACCGCTCGCTCGGTCGACGTGCCTTCGGCCACCACGGTGCCCTCGATCGGAATGAGCGTGCCGTTCACTTGCACTGCCTTGACCCGAAATGCGAAATCGGTTCCGGCCGGCGGTTGCGCCATCTCCACCAGCACCGGCGTACCAACGGGAATCTCGGCGCCATCGGGACCCGACACGGCGCGCATCAGGGTTGCAACGAATCGGTCGCCCGGGCGGTTCGCGAGCGAGCAGATCTTTGCGTCGGTCTGGCCGATCAAGGTCGTTCCGGCACCGATCGTTCGCCTGCCCGGCGCACGTCCAGTGCCGTCGCCAGGAGCCGCATTCGTCGCAGTGGCGTTGGCGCTCGCACCGACGTCAGCGGCGGGCGCCGGCACCGGAATGGCTGCCTCCGCTGGTGCGGCTGGTGCGGGGATTGGCGTGGATCTCGTCCTTGCCGACCCCGACGTTGACGAGGGCGTACGAGAGCGGGTCGCCACCGGAGCGACCGGAGCCTCAGGGTTGCGACGGGGCGCCGCAGCCGATCCTGCCGGCGTAGGCGGGGTAGCAACCGATGTCGGAGAACTGGCTGCCGTGTCGCCCAGTGTTGTGCTGTTGGCGTATGGCTGTGGCGATGATGCCAGCGTCAGGTCGCGTAGCAGCAGACTGTCGACCGACGCTGTCTGCTTGCGGTCCCCGCAGGCTGCCGCGGACGCAAGCATGCCGACAACCGTCGCAACCTGCAGCAATCGGGAGGGGCTGGAATCTTTCATTTGCGGGGACGATACTCCAACGATTGTGTCCAGTGCCACCGCGTCGGCTCGATCCGGTGGCTGCACCTCGGACGGGTACCGCTTCACTACGCCGCCACAGCTCCGGCGTTCCCGCGCCATGTTCGCATCCGCCTCGCATCCGCCTCGCATCCGCCTCGCATCCGCGTGGCATCCGCGTGGCATCCGCTTGGCATCCGCGCGCCTTTTCCGTCCGACATTTCCGTGATGATCCCTGAACGAAACGGCCAGACGTCTTCTGCCGTGCACGACGTTTTCATCGCCCGCCAGCCCATCTTCGATGTGTCGGACCAGCGGGTGGCGTACGAGCTGCTGTACCGGGAAAGCCGGAACGCGACGACGTCCGGCGCCGTCGCGACGGACGTCTCGCACAGCGACACGGCGCTGCATGCCGTACTCTCGATCGGTCTCGACCGGCTGACCAACGGTGCGCTCGCATTCGTGAACCTCACGCGAGAGCACCTCACCAAGGATCTGTATCGCATCTTCGAACCCTCGTCAGTCGTGCTGGAGCTGCTCGAAACCATCGACGGGGAAGCCGACGTGGCGGACGCGTGCGCGCGTGCGGTCCGCGATGGGTACGTGCTCGCACTCGATGATTACGACGGCCGATCCTCCCTCGACCCACTGCTCCCCTACGTCAGGATCGTCAAGCTCGACGTCCTCGGCAAGACCGCAGAGGAGCTTCGGCCGCAGGTGCGGCGCTTGCTCGACCGCGGGCTCACGGTGCTGGCCGAGCGTGTCGAAACGACCGAGATGCACGCGCTGTGCATGAAGCTCGGATGCACCATGTTCCAGGGGTACGTCTTCAGTCGCCCCGAAACGATGAACCCGCGGGCATTGACCGCGGATCAGGAAGCGATGCTGCAGATCGTTTCCCTGCTCGGCGATCCGCTCGAATCGGACGACCGGGTCGCCGATGCGATGCGCAAATACCCGTCGCTATCGGCGGCGCTGCTGCGCACCGTCAATGCAGCCTCGTTCGGGGCACGCATGACGGACTCGATCCCGCACGCAGTTCGGCTCATTGGGCGCGATGCGTTGTCGCGGTCGGTGCTCGTCATGCTCGTCACCTCGATGGGCTCTGCCAGCCCTATCGCTGGGGAGACGGTCGCGCATGCGCTCGTGCGGGCGCGCTTTTGCGAGCTGCTCGCACTGCGCTCCGGCTATGGTGACTCGTCGGCCACCTTTCTCGTCGCGCTGCTGTCGCACCTCGGTATCCTGCTGGGAGAGCCGATCGAGCGCCTGGTGACACGCATGAAGCTGGGCGGGGATGTACGCCACGCCTTGCTGCACGGGACTGGAGCGCACGCGCGGATTTTGACTATTGCCGATGCGTACGAGTCGGGACAATGGAGCGTGGTGGACGCCAATCTCCAGGCGATCGGCGCCGACATCCTGGACCTGGCCCCGTTGTATGGCGAAGCTACCGTATGGGCCGCCGAGCGCCTGCTGGGTTAGCGCACCTCAGGCTCGATGTCACATCACACCCAATGCACGTCCCCATGCAACATTCGAATAATCTGTCGCTTTCCGCGGCCGTAATGCGGGCATGAGTGAAGCAGCGGCAAGTCCGCACGCCAGTGCGCCCCCGAACGCTGGGGCGCTCCGGTGGCTCGCTATTCAGAACGACCTCGTAAGCGGGTTGGCGCACGCGCTGAGCAATCGCGTCGCGACCATCGACGCGGCGGCGTACATGCTGCAGTTCGACAGTACCGACATTCCCGCTCAGGCGACCATCCTGCACGGCGAGGCCGGGCGCTTGGAGACTTTGGTGCTGGCGCTGCGCTCGTTGCCGGCACGCCGGCAAGCGGAAGCCGAGCCGGTGCTGGTGGCCGATGTCGTGAAGGAAGCGCTTGCGGTGCACGAGCATCATGACGACCTGCGCGGCATCCCCTGCGAGACCAGTATCGATCCTGACGTGCCACCAGTGCACGTCGACCCGATCGCGCTGCAGCATGCATTGCTCGTTGCGCTCACTGCAGCGCGAACGGCGGCTGGTTCGACTGGTGTCGCAACGCTGGACGTGCGCGCGGGTGGCGACATGGTGCAGTTCACGGCGAGTGCTCGTGGTGCTCCCGGTGTCGCACCCGACGGTGGCGAATCCGACGCCGCGGCGATCAGCTGGTTGCTGCATCCGCACGGTGGTGAATCCGACGCGCTGCCCGACGGCTGCGCGTTTCGAGTGCGCACGCTGGAAGCCGCACGCCGCGCCGGACGCTGACGCAACTCGCGCTACTCGTACGCCTGGTGTGACATGGCTGGAGTGACTCGGCACACGCGGGAACTCGTATCACTGCCGGCGTTGATCGATAGTGTCGCGCGCAGCAACAGGCGATTGG
>DASQZA010000436.1:0-4076 GCA_035638935.1 Gemmatimonas sp.
CTCGAGCAGGATCTGCACGCCAGCGACGAATCCGGCGGGCTCATCGTACCGGTCGACGAGTGAGTAGCAATCACCGTGCACGGTCGATACATCCGTCCCGAGCTCCTGCGCGAGCGCGACGAGTTCATGGTCCTGACCGTCGGTAATGCGTGGAATGAGTTGCAACACGCGCCGCAACTGCGCGGCAGCGCCACCCGGGGTCCACGCCCTCTCCGCTCTTCGGTCGGCCGTCGACGCCGCGCGCTTCATCGTGACGTCGTCACTGACCGCTCGAGTCGGCTCGACCGTCGCCGCGCGTTCGTATACCGCGCGCGTCACTGCGAGCAACGCGCGATACTCCGCGACGAACGACTCCGGCGCGACAGGCACCAGTGCACCCGCGGACGACAGCACCCACCGCGCAAACGTATCCGTTCTCCGTACATCGAACGTTCGCAGCTCCGGACTCCCCGGCACGGGAGCGCCAAGTGCACCCGCGGCGCGGGCTGGGCCGGATGTGCCGGTCGTGCGCACCGTGATGCGAAGGGAGTCGCTGTCGCCGAGCTCCCACGCGTGTCGCGACGCCGCATGCTCGCGCAGGCGGAAGGATGGCGGCACGGTGAAATCACGCGAGAGCGGAGTGCCCGTGTTGACCCTGGGTGCACTGACGCGGTTCAACCGGAAGTTGCGCAGGGCATCCCGATCCCGATCCCGCGCGACCAGATACCAATGACCATGCTGGAAGAACAGCCCGTACGGCTCCACATCCCTTCGTTCGCCGGCGTTCGTGCTGAGTGCGTGGTAATCGAACCCGACGCGCTTTCCGCGATGCAGCGCATCACTCAGGACTTCGAACGTCTTGTTCGACGGACGCGACCTCGGCAGCACGAGCTGCGGCCCTGCCGCATCGCCGACCGCATCGACCGGGAGATCCACCGCGAGTTTGCGCAACGCACCGTCGACGGCCGAGGCGACCATCGGGTCTCCGAGCCCTCGTGCCGCTGCCGCAGCGTGGACGACCGCCGCCAACTCGTCGTGATCGAGTGTCAGCGTCGCCAGCGCTCGATATCCATGACGATCGACGTGCGGCGGGTCCGTGCGCACACCGTCGCGTGACATGAACGACAGGTAGGGCAGGTAGAAGTCGCGAGTCTTGAGCTGGTAGGCGCCTTCCTCGTTTCCATTGGCGTCGGGTACCGACTCTATCGGCACGCCGAAGGTCCGGAGCTCCTGCTTGTCCCGTTCGAACGTCCGCTTGAGCGTCGCCTGTCGCCTCCCGCGCTCGGCGTCATCCCCGCTCTGCAACGCTTCACGAGCCTTGCGGTCGTACTCGGGTATTTCACGCGCGAGTTCGTCGAATGTCGCTGGCCGCTGACGCCCGAGCAGTGCGGCAAGCAGGTCGACCCAACGTTGCAGCTTTGCGTTGACGTTGCCGCTCCCACCATCGGTGCTGGCGGGACTGTGCTCGTTCTCGCTCATCGTATCCTGCCGGCCGGTGCGCACATGGGAAAGAATCGTATCGTCGTCATTGCCGGGGAATGTACGGTGCCGGTCTGACACGGCGTAACTTCGCTCCTCCAGTCACCATCCGATCACTATCCGAACGAAAAACGCCAGCCACTTTCGTGGCCGGCGTTTCCGTTACCAGGGAGTACGTACTCCCGGATATTCCTGCTTAGCGGCGGCGGAAGCCGAGCGTCACGCCAAGCGAGAACGTCGCGTCAGCATCATCGAAACCCACCGGAATCGCGACACTTGGCGTGATCGCAAAAATGTCGTTAAATCGGAAGCTTGCACCGAGGCCAAGCAAGCCGCCCGTTTCGGTCTCCGTTTCAGACACGCCGAGTGACTCCGCTGTCGAGCGCACTGAACTCAGGCCCGCACGACCGAACGGCACCATCGATAACGTCGGAGTAAGCGGGAAAGATGCACCAAGAGCGACGCCGAGGGAGCCAACTATCCCGGAGCCCTTCACTTCGTCGCCATCAAAACGGAAGTTCGGACCTGACTGGTAGAGGAGCGAGAAAATGGGGCAAACGTGCATCCGCTTCGTCGTGCCGATGTGACGCTCGAGGCCAATGTCACCGCCAAACGTCGTCGCACTCACATCATCATCAAAGATCTCGTCATCGCTGTACGAGGCATAACCTACTGAGATGCCTCCGAAAGCTGTCCGGCTATTCAATCCGAGGCGGCCCGTGTACGCCGTCGCCCCGTCGTTGAACTGTGCTTCTGCGCCAAGGCTCGCGCGGGTCACCGTGAGGTCGGGTAGGCCAATGCATGTCTGGGCGGCGGCGGTCGCCGAGGCCGTCATCGTGAGTGCAGCAACAGCAGCCATCGTACGCAAACGAATCATGGGTACTCCTGGGAGTTATAGGTGATGCACGAGGATAAACCGCTCAGCCCGTTATGCAAGGGACGTCTGGCCCCTTGTCAGTGGCGGAACCCCAGTGCGACGCCGATGCTGAACGTCGGGTCGGCGTCGTCGAATCCTACGGGGATCGAGACGCCAGGTGTAACGACGAACATGCTGTTCAATCGGAAACTCAGGCCTCCACTCACGAATCCGCCGGTCTCGTTCGTGTTTGTGTTATGGAGATCCGAGATCTTCTCGCGAATGGCGAGCAGTCCGACGCGCGCGAACGGCACCAGCGCGAATACGGGTGACACGTCGATCGAGCCGCCCATCGCGAGACCTGCGGTGCCAACGAGTGCGGACGTCTGGATGATGACTGGCTGATCGTCGAAGTTCGGTCCGTCCTGAAAACTCAGCGATACGACTGGGCATAGCCGCAGGCTGCTCGCCGACTTCACGGGGATCGAATACCCGACATCACCGCCGAACATGGTCGCACTGACGTCGGCATCACTGTAGTCGGCGAAGCCCGCAGAGGCGCCGGCGAATGCCCGTTCACCGACGACGCCGAAGCGCGCGCCCGCGCCCTTGATGCCCCTGGTGAACTCACCGGCGACGCCCAGATTCATGCTCGCGATGGCGATGGGCGGCAATCCGAGACAGGTCTGGGCGGTCGCGGCGGACGACAGGGTCAGAGACATGGCGACGACAGTGACGGCGGCACGCATGCGATTCATCGGCTCTCCACGAGGGGTGTGATCCGACAATAGCGCACGGTGGGACGAATCGTTAGGCGCTGCCGACGAACTCTCCGTCTTTCATCTGCAGGACTCTGCTCCCATACGTGGCATTCTCCTCGGAGTGAGTCACCTGAATGACGGTGGTTCCGGCCGCGTTCAACCGCTGGAACAGCTCCATGATGCTGCGCCCTTGCGCCGAGTGCAGGTTGCCGGTGGGTTCATCGGCGAGAAGCAGCGACGGCTTGTGAATGACGGCACGCGCAATGCCGACGAGCTGCTGCTGGCCCCCGGAAAGCTGCGAGGGAAAGAGATCCTTCTTGCCGACGATACCAAAGCGGTCGAGGGTATCGGCAACGAGCGCCTGCCGCTCGGCCTTCTTGATGTCCCGGTACGACAGCGGCACATCGAGATTCTCGGCCACAGTCAGGTCATCGAGCAGATGGTACTGCTGGAAGACAAAGCCGACATACTTGCGGTGCAGGGCCATGCGATCGCGCTGCGGGATCCGGTTCACGACATGCTCGTGAAGCTGATACTCCCCGGTCCACTGATGATCGAGCATGCCGAGCACGGCGAGGATGGTGCTCTTGCCAGCCCCGGACGGCCCCATGATGGTGACGAACTCCCCAGGCGCGATGTCCAGCGAGACGCTCCGCAGGACTTCGCTCTTGCCACCTGCAATGGGAAAACTTTTCGAAACGTTGCGAAGCCGGATCACTGCCACTCCTCCCAGACACGGTACGATGAACTCGTCGAACGGCTGCTACACGTACGCAGGTGGGGCTGATTGGTGCCACGGGAGTGCTGGCTCAGGTTCTGCCGGTTCCGGTTCTAGTGGAAGGGAAAAGCAACCGCGGTTCACGCGGAGGGCGCGGAGGACCGCGGAGGGACGCGGAGGCGCGTCATGCGGCGGGGGGGTCGCAGCTCACTCTTTTGAATGGTGGGGTTCGTCGCATGCTACGGAACCACCATTGATAAAGAGTCGCTTCACGGATTTGACG
>DASQZA010000437.1:0-25456 GCA_035638935.1 Gemmatimonas sp.
TGCGAAGGACGTGGTGCTCGTGCAGGAGGACCGGGTGCAGCTACCGCGTGCGTACTACGCATGGCACGGTGTGAAGGCGTTCCACGCGGACGAGCCCGCGCTCGATGCGCTCGCGCGTATCCTCGCCGGCGGCAAGAGCTCGCGGCTCTACCGCACCCTCGTGTACGAGAAGCAACTTGCGCAGGACGTGAGCATGGGAAACAGTGCCAGCAAGCTGGACGGATTGATCCTGCTTGCCGGCACGGCGAAGCCGAATGTCAACCCGCGCGACATTGCGCGTGAGTTCGATGCCGCAATCAAGAGTATCGCCGATACCGGAATAACCGAGCGCGAGCTCACACAGGTGAAGAACGGCGTGCGGGCGGCGCTGCTCGACGATCTTTCGTCCGTTCTTGGCAAGGCCGATCGCTTGCTCATGTATAACTACTTCGTGGGTAACCCGGACTACATCCAGCAGGACCTGGCGCGGTACGAGCGGCTCACGGTCGCCGATGTACAGCGTGTCGCCAGGCAGTACATCGGGTCGAAGCCCAAGGTCATCCTGACGGTCGTACCGGAAGGCAAGAAGGAATTGGCGTTGACGGCCGGAGGGGCCAACTGATGCGCATCGCGATTGCATTCATGTCGGCCTCACTCGTTGGCACCGCCGCGCCGCTGGCCGCTCAGGCCCGCCCAGCGGCGACGGAACCACCCCGCCTGGGTGCACAGCGTCCGCTCGTCTTGCCGTCCATGGTCGAGCGCACGTTGCCGAACGGATTGCGGCTCGTGGTCGTCGAGCAACACGAGCTGCCCATCGTCGATGCGACGCTGGTGATCAAGTCCGGATCGGAGTCGGATCCCGAGGGCAAGAAAGGCCTCGCCACGCTGACGGCCAACCTTCTTGACGAAGGAGCGGGCTCGCGCGACGCGCTGGCGCTCGCCGACGAGATGGGTTTTCTCGCGGTGCAGATCGGGACCTCGGCCACGTTCGATCGCAGTTCCGTCTCGTTGCACAGCTCGCGAGCCACGCTCGACAGCGCGATGAAGCTCATGGCGGACATCGTGCTCCGCCCGAGCTTCTCCGAGAAAGATTTTGCCCGCATTCGCAGCGAGCGGCTGACCGCCCTGCTCCAGGAATCGGACCGTGGCCCCGTGCTCGCCGACCGTGCCTTCGCGGCAATCGTATACGGAGAAAAGCATCCCTACGGGCACAGCACGTCTGGCACCACGGACGCGGTGGAAAGCATCACACGTGACGATGTCATGAACTTCTGGAAGACGCGCTATCGCCCCAACAACGCGACACTCGTGATCGTCGGCGACGTCACGCCGGCCGAGGCTGAGCAGCGCGCTCGCGCCTTCTTCGGAGCATGGGAACGCGCCCCGGTTCCGGCCGTCGTGGCCGGCTCGCCGACCGCTCCGTCGAAGTCCACCATCTATATCGTCGACAAGCCGAAAGCGGCGCAGACTTCGTTTCGCATCGGCTCGGTGGGCGTCGCACGCAGCACGAAGGACTACTACCCGCTGATGGTGATGAACACGGCACTGGGCGGATCGTTCACCAGCCGCCTGAACCAGAATCTGCGCGAAACGAAAGGGTACACGTATGGCGCAGGTTCGAGTTTCGCCATGCGCCGGACGGCGGGGCCATTCCTCGCGAGCGCCGAAGTGGTGGCGGCCAAGACCGATTCTGCGCTCATCGAGTTCATGAAGGAAATCAGGAACATCGGGCAGCCTGTGCCCGCGTCGGAGCTGGCGAAGACCAAGAGGTACCTCCAGCTCGGCTACGCGGCACGTTTCGAGAGCACTGGCGACATCGCAGGTCAGGTCGCGAGCCTGGTGCCGTACGATCTGCCGCTGTCGACCCTGGGCATGTTCAACAGCGGAATCGGTGCGGTCACCACGACTGAAGTCCAGCGTGTGGCAAAACAATACGTCGACCCGTCGAAGCTGGCGATCGTCGTCGCAGGCGACCGCGCGAGCATCGAGGCTGCGCTCAAGGCCACCGGCATCGCGCCCGTGGAAATCCGTGATGCACTCGGCCGGAGAATCATCGTACCATGAAGAAATTTCTTGCAGCGTTTCTGCTTCCACTGGTCGCGGCGAGCCCTCGCACCAGCCTCGCACAGTCCGACGGCGCACACCCTGCGACCCGTGGCGTCCCTCGCCCCGGCATGCTCGTGTCCACCGCATGGCTTGCGGAGCATGCGACCGACAAGGATCTGGTGGTGCTGCATGTCGGACGCCGGGCACAGTATGACAGTGGGCATATTGCCGGTGCGCGCCCCGTCGCGCTTTCGGACATCTCGCTCCCGAGCGGGCCGGGCAAGCTGAGCCTGCAGATGCCGGGCGTAGCGGAGTTGACGGCGTGGGCAAAGACGCACGGCATCGGCGACCGCACCCGCGTCATCGTCGTGCCGCACGACGATACACTGCAATCGTCCACGCGTGTGTTCCTGACGCTCGCCTACCTCGGCGCGATGGAGCGGACGTCGCTGCTCGACGGTGGCTTCAAGACATGGCGCAGCGAGGGACGTGCGGTCTCCGCTGCCCCGCCAGGCGATGCGCCGGCTGTGACGTTCACGCCAAGGCCCAGACCGGATCTCATCGCAACGATGGAGCAAGTCGAAGCCGCGACGCTCGACGGACGTGTGTCCATCGTCGATGCGCGGCTGCCACGATTCTTCGAAGGCAACGGCGGCGGTTACCCGCGTCCCGGACATATTCCGACGGCAGTGAACATACCGCTCAATACTGTGAGCGAGCCCTCGGGCCGCTTCCGTGCTCCCCCGGAACTACGCGAACTGTTCGTGGCGGCCGGCGTCCCGGGAACCAAGCCCGTGATCACCTACTGTCACATTGGGCAGCAGGCCACGCTGCTCTGGTTCGTGGCGACGATGCTCGGCTACGACGCACGGATGTACGACGGGTCTTTTCAGGAGTGGAGTGGGACGGAGCGACTGCCGGTGGTGCTGCCGCCGAAGAAATAGCGTGGCTACAGCGTACGCTTGCCGAGTGCGCTCGCGATCAGCTGAACGCCGAGGCGCGCCGAGCTGTTCATGCGATCCAGTACGGGATTGATCTCGACGAAGTCCATGCCGATGAGCCGCCCGCTGTCTGCGAGCATTTCCATCGCCAGATGTGCCTCGCGGAAAGTGGCACCACCCGGTACAGGCGTGCCAACTCCCGGTGCTTCACTCGGGTCGACCCAGTCCGCGTCGCACGACAGATACAAGCCGCCGGTACCGGCACTTGCAACCGTGATCGCTTCCCGCATGATCGCTGTGAGTCCACGTTCGTCGATGTCGCGCATCGTGTAGGCCTTGATCGCGCGCCGGTGAATCAGGGCTCGCTCCGGCGGGTCGAGATCGCGCAGGCCGATGTAGACGAGGTGCTCGGGAAGCACTGCCGGAGGCCGACTCGCGATCGATGCCAGAGCGACGTGCCCCTCGCCAAGCAGGTGCGCCGCCGGCATGCCGTGCACGTTGCCGGAGACCGTGGTGGCAGGTGTGTTGAGGTCACTGTGCGCATCGAGCCAGATGACGCCAAGGCGCTCACCACCATCGGCCATCGCCGACGCTGCACCGGCGACCGAGCCTGCGGCGAGCGAGTGATCCCCGCCCAGAACGATCGGAAACTCGCCTGCTCGAATGGCCGCTGCGGTGCGATTGGCCAGCTCACGACAGATTTCTGTGATCGCACCCAGTTCTCCACCGGCGGTGAGCGTCTCACGCTGCGGCACCGCGAGGTTTCCATCGTCCGAGACGATGTGGCCCAGCCGTTCCAGCGTACTCGCGAGCTCCGCGATGCGCAGTGCGGACGGGCCCATATCGACCCCGCGTCGCGCCGCACCGAGGTCGAGCGGGACACCAATGAGCCGCACTCGTTTGGGTAGCCCCACACCAGCAACTGCGCGTTCCTGAGTGCTGTCGAGCGGGAGTGATGCCGACGGCGATTGCATTGGAGGAATGGACATGACGTGACGCTAGGGGGTCGGCTGCCTGACAGCCACCCCACCGCCACGATAAGTTCACGGATGTGCGGAATCGATCCGCCGTGACACCTGCGTGACTCCTGCGTGACTCCTGCGTGATTCCTGCACTTTTCCCGGATGGGCAGTGACTCGACCTGATGACGACGCTGGCGGCGCGGCACGACCGCTGGTCGGCGTGGTAATGGGCAGCGCCAGCGATTTCGAAACGCTCGCTCCCGCATGCGAGATTCTCCGGGAGCTTGGGATTCCGTTCGAGGCCCGTGTCGTGTCGGCGCATCGTACGCCGGACTGGCTCTTTCAGTATGCCGAGGCGGCCGCTGAGCGTGGGCTCCGCGCCATCGTCGCCGGAGCAGGCGGCGCCGCGCATCTCCCCGGCATGCTGGCCGCCAAGACGCTCGTGCCAGTGCTCGGTGTACCGGTGGTCGCGACCGCGCTCAACGGCCTGGACGCACTACTGAGCATCGTGCAGATGCCGGCGGGTGTACCCGTCGCGACGTTCGCCATCGGCAAAGCCGGGGCGGCAAACGCCGCACTATTCGCGGCGCAGCTGGTTGCGGCAGGTGACCCTGCCCTGTTGCAGCGCCTCGAGGGCCGACGGTCGGCGAAGGCGGACGAGGCTCTGTCACGAGAGCTCAACGCTGCGGGCGCAATCGAGTCGTCCAGCTTCGGCCCCTCACCGCGGTGAGCACGGCAACGATGTCATCGGGCCCCATCCTGCCGGGTGCCACGATCGGATGTCTTGGTGGAGGCCAACTCGGTCGCATGATGGCGCTCGCCGCTCGATCGATGGGGTACGATGTTCAAGTGCTCGACCCCGATCCGGCTTGCTCCGCACGGCCCGTCGCATCGCGCACCATCATGGCGCGCTTCGACGACGTGGACGCGGCGGTGGAACTGGCGCGCGGGTGCGACGTCATGACGCTGGAGATCGAGCAGATTCATCCGGACGTCCTCGATGCCGTCGCCGCACATGTGCCCATGCGCCCCGGCTCTGCGCCGGTGTACATCATCCAGGATCGACTTCGCCAGAGGCGATGGCTCGAGCGTCAAGGGTTTCCGGTCGGCGCCTTCGTTGCGGCCGCCTCGCCGGACGACATCGCGAATGCGGTCACCGCATTCGGTGCGTGTATCGCGAAGTCGACCCATGGCGGCTACGACGGGCGTGGACAGGTGCGTTTGTCGGACGGCGGCGGCGCTGAGCATGCCTGGACAGCACTTGGCGCGCGCGAATGCGTCGTGGAGCAATTCGTCGAAATCGATTACGAGATCTCGGTGCTGGTCGCGCGGCGTCCGGGTGGTGAAACCGCGGTGTATCCGCCATCGCGGAATCATCACACGAGAGGGATTCTCACCTGGGCCGTCGTTCCGGCGCTCGTGAGCGACACCATGACGGCGAGGGCAAGGTCACTGGCGCGCGAGATCGCATCGCGCCTCGACCTCGTCGGGCTCCTCGCCGTCGAGTGCTTCGTCACCAAGAGTGGCGATTTGCTCGTGAACGAACTCGCGCCGCGTCCGCACAACACCTATCACCACGCCGACCGTGCATTTGCCACGAGCCAGTTCGAGCAGCTCGTCCGCGCCGTGTGCGACCTTCCACTCGGCGACACGCAATTGCTGGTGCCAAGCGCGATCGTGAACTTGCTCGGCGAAGTGTGGTTGCAGCCTGGTGCGCCCGACGTGGTACGCGCACTCGATGTACCGACGGCGCGACTGCACCTCTACGGCAAGGCGAATGCGCGCGAAGGACGCAAGATGGGTCACCTTTCCGCGAGTGGTGGCGACGCAGCGCAAGCGGTGGCGCGGGTGCTCGAGAGTTACCGCATCATGTCACCGGGTACGGTGACGCTGTTCGACGTGCACGATCCCGTGCTCTCCTCCCCTACCGACTGACACACATGTTCCCACGCGACTTTTACGAAGTTCTGCACATCCTCGGCATCGCGTTCCTCTTTGTCGCCATCGGTGGTGTCGCGGTTCATGCTGCCAACGGAGGTGGCAAGGCGACGAGCACGACGCGTCCGCTCGTCGGCAGCATTCATGGGCTCGGATCACTGCTGATCCTCGTCGGCGGATTCGGCATGCTCGCCCGTATCGGCTTTCAACATGGCGGCGGCTTCCCGGGATGGCTGATCGGCAAGATGGTGATCTGGCTCGTATTGAGCGCGATTGTTTTGATGCCTTATCGCAAGCCTGCTCTCGCCAAGCCGTTTCTTCTGCTGTTGCCATTGCTCGCCGGCGTCGCGGTGTACCTCGCGCTTTACAAGCCATCATGACGCCGACGTGAAGGCGTGCTGATACACTAGCCTATGGGGGTTGGACCGCGAGTCTTTTCACCGCGGCGCACGGAGCCACTTGACGTGCTCGGCCTAATACCTGATACTCCGCCCGTGCGCGGCGATTTCACCCGATTTGACGGGTCGCGCACCGGTGCCTGAGGCGCCGACACATCCGTCTAAGTCCGGTGCACACGGCCCGCGACGATCATCGGCGCGGGCCGTTTTGCGTTCGTCACTGTGGCCGTTCCGCTTCTGCCGTCCCGCTTCTGCTGTTCCGCTTCTGCAGTGCCGCTTCTGCAGTGCCGCTTCTGCTGTTCCGTGGTCCTTTGCCGCCGCTTGCCGCCACGTAAAACAAAGAGCTAAACAGTGATCTTGCGTCCACCGGCGTTCTCGCCGTGGGCACGAGTTGCGAAGGGCGGCACTCACCGCGGTTCCGGGAGTGCCCGATGTCCGTTTCCACGTCGTTTCCGCCGTCGGTCCGCCGAGCATCCGTGCCGGAGGCCCGGGGCCGCGGCCACTGGCCGATCCACGACACCACCGTCGTGCTGCACGACGTGCGGCTCGAAAGCGGTGATACGCTCGACCGTGTACGCGTGCACTATCGCCTCGAGGGCGCGATCGCCCCTGCGCGCGACAATGTGGTGATGGTGGTCCACGCGCTCACTGGCACGTCTCACGCGAGCGCGTGGTGGCCTGGTGTCATCGGTGCGGGGTGTTCGATCGACCCGTCACGCCATGCGGTGCTTTGCGCCAACCTGCTCGGCGGCTGCGACGGCACCAGTGGTCCACGTGAAGATGCGCCGGATGCCATTCCTAGATTCACGACGCGCGATCAGGCGTCCGTGCTCGCACGCTTGCTCGACGAACTCGACATCGCGCAACCGCTTCTGGTGTGCGGGGGTTCACTTGGCGGCATGGTGACGCTCGAGTTCGCTGCGTCCTTCCCGCACCGAATTCGCAGTGCCGTTGCTCTGGCGGCACCAGCGGCCCAGACCGCGCAGGGGATGGCGTGGAATGCCATCATGACTCGCGCGATCGAAATCGGGGGGGCTCGCGAGGGGCTCGCGCTCGCCCGCATGGTGGGCATGCTGAGCTATCGCACGCCCGAAGGACTCGAGCGTCGTTTTGGACGCGCGCGTGCCGGCAGCGGACAACCGGTCGTGAACGAGTGGCTCTCCGCTCACGGTGAGAAGCTCGTCGCCCGGTTCGATGCCGCGAGCTATCTGGGACTGCTGGATGCCATGGACACACACGACGTCGGCCGCGGCCGTGGCGGCGTTGCTGCCGCGCTCGCGCCGGTGTCGGGCCGCCTCACCGGGGTCGGAGTCAACGGCGACCTGCTCTATCCCGCAGAGGCGGTACGCGGGTGGGCGGACGCCGTGCATGCGCGATACGAAGCAGTTGACTCCGTGCACGGCCACGACGCGTTTCTTCTGGAGACGAGCCGCGTGAGCGCGATCGTCCGACAGGCGATCCGCGACGCCGAGGGTATGGATCGCGCCCGAGACTGATCGCTGCTGAGTGGCCAGACTGTCGAACGGCTGTGCTGCGAATCGCACGGTTTGGTGCGCGGCGCCGGTCTGGAACTGCCTTACCGCGAATTACGCAAATGCGCCTTCGGCGCAACCGCGAATGGAACCGAGAGCGATTCGAAGCACATCGCGACGGAGCCACATCGCCATTTTTTGGGGCGTGGGGCTCCGCGCGTAATCGTGAGCTCCGCGAGCTGTTCAACAAAAGAAAAGTCGATGCTGACCATATGCACCGTCAGCCCGTCGCCCTCACGGTTGCATTTGCGGTTGCGCCGAAGGCGCATTTGCGTAATTCGCGGTAAGGCAGTTCCAGACCAGCGCCGCGCACCATACCTCCGACGAACAGCCAAGCAGTCCCAGACCAGCGCCGCGCACCATACTTCTAAACTCGCGACCCGCGCCCGCACCCGGCGCCAGCCGCCCGCTACCGCCCGATCCCGCGCGCACGCAGCAGCACGCGCACGCTATCCACGGGCAGCGGCAGCACGCGTCCGGCACGACTCGAAACGGTCGTTGCAGTGAGGAGCGCATTGTAGAGCGCCTCCTCGGTAGCTTCGACGACCGCCTGAAATAGTGCAGACGACGCGTCGTTGCCGAGCTCACGGATGCTTACGGACGTGCTGTCGGGGTGCCGCCGGACAAGCGTTGACGTGGAAAAGGCGAGCACGTAGTCCCCCGAGCCGTTCGACGCGCTGGAGCCGGTGCGCGCGAGGCCGAACAGCGCGCGCGAGGCCAGGCGCTCGAGATTGCGCGCAAGCATCGGCGCATCCGTGGCCACCACGATCATGCATGACCCGTCGCCGCGTTCGGCGCCTGCATCCCCTGGTGGGCGCCCCAGGGGATTCCCTGGAGGACTTCCCCCGCGGCGCGCGGCTTCGACGTCCCGCTGGAAGGCGTATCGTCCAAGCAGTGGGCCGATCGGTACGCCCGCCATCTGCAACACACCGCCATAATTGCCCTGCACCAGCACCCCGACCGTGTACCCCCCCAGAGTGGTCGGCAAGCGTCTCGACGACGTGCCGATCCCTCCCTTCCAGCCGAACATCACCGTCCCATGTCCGGCCCCCACACTGCCTTCCCCCACATCACCGGTGTCGGCTGCCGTCAGCGCCCGTACCGTCGCCGCGCCGACGCCAGGGCGCGACCTCGTGGCATTGAGGCCGCCGTCGTTCGTCTCTCCGACCACCGGATTGATCGAGCGAACACCCGAGTTCTCGGGCTTGGCCATCATCCACGCCGCGAGGGCGTCGGCTGTCTGCCAGATGCACAGCGTGCAGGTCAGCGCGATCGGCGTCTCGAGTTCTCCGAGCTCCCGAAGCTGCGACACGCCGAGAAGCTTTCCGAAACCGTTGCCCACATGCAGCGCGGCGGGCACGCGCGAGCGGAACAAGTCGCCGGGGTGTGGAATGATCGCGGTCACGCCACTTCGCACCGAGTCGCCGTCGCTCAGGGTGGCGTGGCCGACCCGCACCCCAGCCACGTCGGTGATGGCATTGCGCGGCCCCGGCGAGAAAACGCCGGGCGCAAGGCCAAGGCTGCGCGCCCGGGTCGGCTGGGCGCCAGCAAGCGTCGCCGTTCCGCATGAGATCAGTGCAGCGCTGACGAGCAGTCGAGTGCGTAGAGTCGGGAGCATGCCGCCAACCTATATTGGCGGATGGCTCTTCGCCCCCTCATCGGTCACCACGCGCTTCGTGCCCGCCTTGCCGGCGCCTGGCTGGAAGGACGGTTGCCAGCCAGCCTGCTGCTGCAGGGACGACAGGGTGTCGGCAAGCAGCGCCTGGCGCTCTGGCTCGGCCAGCTGATGCTCTGTGAGCGGGTGAAGCCCGCAGGCTCCCTGGAGCCCTGCGGCGAGTGCCAGCAGTGTCGCTATTCCGCCCGCGCCATGCATCCGGATCTGCACTGGTACTTTCCGCGGCCTCGTCTCAAGGACAGCGACCCGTCGGCCGATGACGTGAAGGCCGACCTCGCCGAGGCGATCGCTGAACGCGTCGAACAAGACGGGCTCTGGGCGCCGTCGCCCGGCACCGACGGCCTGCACATCGCGACGATCCGGGCGCTGTTGCAGCAAGCGACGCTCCGTCCGGCGATGGCCGCGCACAGCGTGTTCGTCGTGGGCGACGCGGAGCGCATGGTGTCCCAGGAGGGGTCGGACCAAGCCGCGAACGCGTTTCTCAAGCTGCTCGAAGAGCCGCCGGTGACCGCATCGCTCATCATCACCACCAGCGAACCCGGCGCATTGCTCCCGACGATCCGCTCCCGGGTCGTGACCGTTCGGGTCTCCACCCTTCCGCAGCGCGACGTCGAAACGTTCCTCGACGACCCGGCCGTGCAGCGCAAGCTCGGCACCGCGGCACGCCGCGAACTGGTGGTGCGCGCAGCCGGTGCGCCGGGAGAACTCCTCGCGGGCGAATCGACTGCGGCTGCGTTCGCTGCAGCGCGGCGATTGCTGGAGGCGGCCTTGCAGCCTGCCTCGCCCGCTGGAACCGCGGAACGAGTGAAGGTAGCGGCACGGCAAGGAGTAGCCGGGGCGCGAGGCGCGTTCACCGATACGTTGGAGTCGCTCACCATTCTGTTGCACGCGCGCACCCGCGATCTGGTCGCTGCCGGTCACACTATCGACGCCCGACGCACCGCTGCTTCGCTCATGCTCGTGGAGAACGCGAAGCAACGGGCGCGCGGAAACGTCAGCCCGCAGCTCCTGGCGGCCTCGCTCCTCCATCATCTGCACAGGACTTTGCACCCATGACTGCCGCAGGCGAAGCCGACACCCCGGGCGAGAGTACCGACGGCCTGTCACACGTGGATGCGACAGGAAATTTCCGGATGGTCGACGTCACTGCTAAACCAATTTCTCACAGAATTGCGATTGCCAGTGGCTCGATTCTAATGGAGGTGGCAACGCTCAAAGCAATACAAAACAACGCCCTAGCAAAGGGCGATGTGATCCCGGTCGCGCGACTGGCCGGAATTCATGCAGCCAAGCGCACCGCCGACCTCATCCCTCTGTGCCATCCTCTGCCGTTGTCGTCGATCGACGTCCGGGTTATCGTCGATGAGGCGCTGCCCGGTCTTCGGGTGGATGCCACGGTGAAAACCACGGCTGGAACCGGCGTGGAGATGGAAGCGCTGACCGCAGTTTCTGTTGCCTTGTTGGCTATCTACGACATGGCGAAGGCGGTCGACAAATCGATGACGATCACGAACATCGTGTTGCGCGAGAAGCGCGGCGGCACGAAAGGTGACATTGTCGAGAAAGCGTGACCCGCCCTTCAAGAGGGAACCATGAGCGATTTCGAAGTACGTTGCGATACAGCAGTCGATGTGGTGAATGCAGGACCCAGCTTGACCGCTACCGCTCGCCGGCGACGTATGCATGCTCGTCACGCAAAGCGTCGCTTGTCCCGTGTTTTTGTCGCTGCGGCCGTGGTTTTCACTTCGGCGACCTTGTTGACCCCGGAGCGCGAGCCGGCAACCGGCCCGGTGCAGGCCAGCAAGCAGGCCAGCCTGTCCATCCAGCCATCCTGGCGACGGGCGGGGGAAGTGCTGGAGCGCAAGGCATCGCCCTCCTTGCCCTTCGCGATGGATCCGCGTGAGATCGCGCGCCGCGAGTCGTTGAGCCGCTGGCACAGCATCTACTCGTTCAGCACCAAATACCGGATCTCGCCGGACCTGGCGCGCAAGATCTACGACGCCGCCATCAGGGAAGGCATCGAGCCCGAGCTCGGTTTTCGGCTGGTCCGCGTCGAGAGCGTCTTCAACCCGCGCGCGACGAGCCCGGTCGGGGCGTTGGGGCTTACCCAGCTGATGCTTGGAACTGCCCGAGGATTCGAGCCGGGGATCTCGCGTGAGGCGCTGCTCGACGCCGAAACCAACCTGCGCATCGGGTTTCGTTATCTACGTGCGCTGATTCGGGAGAACCGGGGCAACCTGCGCATCGCGCTGCTCACGTACAACCGCGGTCCCGTGGCAGTCAGAAACGCCATCAGCATGGGGATCGACCCTGCGAACGGCTACGAGCTCGTCGTCATGCGTGGATACCGGGGCCGCGGCACGCTGGATTAAACCGGGCGGACTAGACCGGATCGACCAGGCCAGCGTGATCAGGTCGGCGGCTTCGCCTTTGTCTTCATCGTGGATCTGGACGTCGCCGGCTTTTTCGCCGTCGACGTCTTTTTCTTGGCCGGGCCCTTTTTGGCCGTCGACTTTTTGGCCGACGTAGACTTCCCTGCGGAGCTCTTCGATCCCGCCTTCGATGGGGCCTTGGCCTTGGCCTTGGCTGAAGTGGCGACTCGCAGGGTCTGGCCTGCGTTCACCTTCGTGCCTTTCATCCGGTTCAACGACTTAAGCCGCGTGACGCTGAGTCCGTAGCGCCGAGCAATGCCACCGAGGGTCTCGCCGCGCCGCACGACGTGCACGCCGGCCTTCGCCAGCGTCGACCTCGTCGACCCTCCGTAGATCTCGATGGACGGGTTTGGGACGTCACGCGCGAATGCCAGTGCGTCGTCGTTCGGAATGCGGAGGGTCTGACCTGCCGTGAGGCTGCCACTCTTTGACTTCTTTATGGTCGGATTGAATGCGGTCAGCGCCTTGGCTGACACCCCGGCTTCCCGCGCGAATGCATCGACGGTGGACTTCGAACCGGACACCGTCCGGCTCGTGTACCCGGTGCGCGCCGACGCCGGCAAGCTCGCTAACGCACCTTCTGCGGCGGTACCGCGACCAAGTGGAAGCTTCACGTAATACATGACATCAGGTGGCGTAACTCCTCGCAGTATAGATGGATTGAGCTCTCGCAGCTCTGCGATGGTTGAGCTGCTTGCCGCGGCGATGGCGGCCATGCTCGTACCCGGATCCACCCGAATGGAATCGTATGCGTAGGGGGCAACCGGCACGACGGCGAGCCCGTGTCGGGTCGGCGTTTTCGCGACGAGTGCGGCTGCGATGAGCTGCGGGACGTAATCCTTTGTCTCGGCGCGCAGATAGTCCTGTTCGGCGAGTGCGAAAAAGCGGTCGTCGCCCTCGCTCCCTTCCATCTGGTCGGCGAACCGCGTGAGTCCACGTGCGACGCGACCCGGGCCACCGTTGTACGCGGCCGCGGCGAGATAGAGGGAGCCGCCAAATTGCCGCTGCAGTTCCTTGAGGAATCGTATCGCGCCGTCGGTGGAGCGAGCTGGATCGCGCCGCTCATCTACCCACCAGTCCACACGCATTCCCACGCCGCGAGCGGTGGAGCTCATGAACTGCCACATGCCGACGGCCGCCGCCCGGGAGTAGGCATGCGGGTCGTAGCCGCTTTCGACGAGGGCGAGATACGTGAGGTCCTCCGGCAGCCCGCCCGCGCGCAGCTTGGCCCGAATCATCGGCTCGTATCGGGTGCCTCGTGACAGACGGGCGACAAAATGTTCGCGCGCGCTCCCGGAGAACAGCGCGATATAATGCGCGACCCGTGCATGCGTTTCGTATGAGCGGACGTCGAGGTCGAACTCGGGCTCCGCCAGCTCGCTCGATTTGAATCCACCAAGGAGCCCGGCAGAATCGCCGAATACCCCGATGGCGGTACGGGTCAGCTCCTCCGTGATCGTAACCGAGTCGATACCGACCTTTGGCATTCCTGACGCCGCACCCAGCTTAACGGGGCGGGAACCAGAAGTCGCCGAACTCCCGGACGCCGCATCCGCTGTTGCAGCCGGTGCCGGGCGGGGAACGATGGGGGCGACGGGGGCCCGGCTTGGCCTGCAGGCCGCGGAAAGGAGCAGGACGGCAACCATTCGGACTGGATGCATCGAGCTGAGGGCAGCGGGAAACACGAGAGCCGAGCGCGGGGTGGGAGGCGCGTTCGGCAGGAACGGTATTGCGGCGACCAGCGGGCTGCGATCCATGACCGCGGACTCGAGCTGCAAACTACCGGTGCAACCTACGGCGGATGCGGCCGGTGGAACACCCGACGCACGTCAGCGTTCCTGCATCTCCGCACACCCTGCGGCTCGACCGCACTACGGGGCGTTGCGGGCCTCGGTGCCCGGCGCACCGGCGAGCAGAGGGGACGCGAGGCGATTGACTGCAGCCAGCGTAGCACGCGAGGTGGCAAGCAGGAGGTCGTGGTCCGCAACCGCGGCACCGATCACCTTCGTGACTTCACCGGCATGGTGCACGTATGCGGCGACGACTACGACGTTGGTGTCGAAGGCGCGAATCGGCTTCGCTCCGATCAGTTCGATCTTGAGGGCGCCCGACGTTGCGCGGGTGACGGCGTCGAGCGTCGCGAGGGAGGCCAGTCGCAAGTCACCCACCGGGCACGCCGAGCCTTCGCGCTGGCAGCTGATCGGGTCATCCGAGGCCGTACCAGCAGCGCCGAATTCCACGGTGACACGTGAAACGGCGGAGGGCCGTCGCTCGATTCGGCAGCTCAGCAATCGCATGCGAGGGCCCGGGAGCTCGCCAAGGATGTCCGGCCCTTCGCCCTGTGCCGTCAATGCGGGTGCGGTGGACAGGACCATGGGGACCGGGAGGGGTGCAGACAGGACAAAGCTGGCGGAGCTATCCCCCGGAGGACGACCCGTTCATGATGACGTCACCACCATGGCGTCACCACAATGGCGTCACCACTTCCGAAACCTGCCCCGTCGCCAGACGAACGCGCGACGTCAGCTCTCGCGCACAAGCCCCGACTCGAGCGCGAGCCGCGTCAGTCCGGCGACGCTGTGAATTTGGAGCTTTCGCATCAAACTCTCGCGATGCGCTTCCACCGTGCGCGGACTGATCCCCAGTTCGGCAGCGATCGCCTTGTTCGTCAGTCCGCGCGCCACTCCCTCGAGCACGTCGCGCTCTCTCGGGGTCAGCACCTCGAGCGACGCCGTACCGGCGCCCCCCTGCCCTTCACTCCCGGAAAGGCGCTGCACGATGGCGGGGCTGAAGAACGTCCCTCCGGCAAACACGGCATGGATGGCCGCTCGCAGCTCCTCGCCGGCGCTGTCCTTGAGGATGTAGCCATGCGTCCCGATTCGCATTCCCTCGCGGACATACTCCGCGTGGTCGTGCATGCTCAGCATGAGCACGCGCGCCGACGGCAACAGTTCACGCAGCCGCGCCGCCGCTCGCAGTCCAGTCTCCTCGGGCATGGTGATGTCGAGTACGATCACGTCAGGACGGTGCACCAGCGCGAGCTCGACCGCCTCCCGGCCGTTCGACGCTTCGGCCACTACCTCGATGGCGGGATCCACATCGAGCACATGACGGATCCCCTCGCGCACGAGCGCGTGGTCGTCAGCGACGATTACGCGAACGGGCGTCGTCATGCAACCTCCCGCAGCGCTACCGGGAGCGTGATGCACACTTCGGCGCCGCGGTCATGGTTGCGAACCGTCACCTGTCCGCCGACGGCGAGCATCCGCTCGCGCATCCCCGTCAATCCCATGCGCCCTTCGGCTTCGCTCACCGTTCCATCCGCAGCAGTCGGAAATCCATGACCATCGTCCTGTACGAGGAGTTGCAGGCGCGTCCCGTTCGCTGTCAGCAGCACGTCGATCGCCGCAGCATCCGCATGGCGTGCGACATTCGACAGCGCTTCCTGCAGTGCTCGAAAGAGCGCGAGTTCCGCGTCAGGTGGCAATGCGGGCAGCGCCGTCGGCGCCGAGAGTACCACGCGGAGTCCGCTTCGCTCCGCGAAATCGCCCACGAGTGAGCGCAATGCGGGGAGCAGGCCCAGATCATCGAGGAGCGAGGGGCGAAGCGCGCTGGTGACCTGACGGATGCTTCGGATTCCCGTGTCGACGAGCACCAGCAGCCGATCGAGCCGGGGGTGCGCGGCGATGGCGAGCACGGGCCGAAGCGCCTCGAGTTGCATCTTCACCGCGGAGAAGACCTGCGCGGTTTCGTCGTGCAACTCGCGCGACAAACGACGCCGCTCCCCTTCGTGTTGCCGTACCATGCGGGTCGAAAGCTGCTCGAGCGCTGCAGTACGCGCGGCGAGCTGCCGATCGAGCGTCGACTGTTCGAGCGCCGCACCGACCTGCTGTCCGAGCGCGAGCAGGAAATCGTCGTCGAGTGCGGTGAACGGATTCCGTACGTCACCGGCCATGACGAGTGCGCCAACGAGTCGGTTGCCTGCACTCACCGGAAGCGCTGCAACGAACGGCTGCTCGCCGTGTGCACTGACGACCTGTGGACGGCGCGTAAGACGCATGCGCGAGAGCGCATCGGCGACATCGTGCTGCGGCGCGGTGCTCTCCCACGTTGCACAACTGCCTGCACCCCGCACGAACCGTCCTCCGCTGGCCGCGCGCTCTGCAGTAATTGCCGGATCGTCCGTACGATCGGCGTGCGTGCCCCCTGCAGCGGGAACATCATCGAACATGAACATCGCGCTGCCGCGCACGCCGGAGAGCGTGAGCGGGCGCGAGAGCAGCAGATCGAGCGGGTCGGCGCCCGTCGTGCGCCGCTGCAGGTCGCCGGACAGTGCAGACAGCGCGCGTACACCTCGGCCCAGATCGTCGAGCACGAGCAGGACGAGGCCCGCACCGACGAGCAGTTGGAAGCAGATGTCGAGATAGTAACCCCAGGGCGACCACGCTCCCTGTGCTCGCAGAAACGGATAGTCGAGGTGGTGCAGTCCCCACGCCGCGAATGCAACGGCGAGGAGTCGCGCGCCGGGCGATCCGACGATGCGGTGATGGCGCCAGAACACCCACCCCGTCCATGCCGTCGCACCACTCAGGAAGAGCACCGCGGGGAGTGCAGCCAGCAGGAACGCATCGAGCTGATAGATCGCGATGTACGACCAGAGCGGTGGAAAGAGCACGACGACGAGGTACCACCGCTTCGTCGCCGGTTGCCGCAGGAACACCAGCGACGCCCACAGCAGCACCAGGGCCGTCCATCCTGTGGTGACCTGGTGCCAGTACAGCCAGACACGCTCGCCCGTCAGCAGGAAGCTCAAAATGCACAACAGACGCGCGACGTATACTCCCCAGGCGATCGCGAACCAGCCGAACCATGGCCGGTGGTAGCGCACGTACAAGTTGGCACACAACGCAGCGAGGCCCGTGGTGATCACGCCCTGCAGCAACGTGGCCGCGAGTTCGGTGACCAGCGGTGGCGAGAAATTCGCCGGGAGTGCCGCCGCCTGCAGCAAGGTTGCAGCAAGGCCGATCAGCGTCATGGCGTCATGTCACCGCAGACTTCGCGGCACCCGAAGGCAGCGCTGCACCGTCCAACGGGTTCACGTGATAGACCGTGCGCGATGGGAATGCGAAGCTCGACCCGTGACGTTCGATGATGCGCATCATCTCCAGCAACGCCTTGTGCCGGATGTCGAGAAATTCGGGGTAGTCTGTGGCAAAAAACCACGACATCACGTTGACCCGGATGGCCGAATCGGTGAAGGCGACGACATTCACGCGCACAGCGTCGGGCCAGATCTTCGGATGTCCGGCAAGCATCGCGACCACATCGGCGCGAATCGATTCCACTTGCGCGATGGTCGTATCGTACGTGAGGTCGAGATCCGTGCGCAGCAGGAAACGATCGCGTTCACCGAACGTTTCGATGCGCTCGTCGGCCAGCCGGCCGTTGGGCACACGCACCACCGTGCGGTCGTTCGTGCGAAAGCTCGTCGAACGTAGTCCGATGCGTTCCACCTCGCCCTCGGTGGTACCCGCCCGCACCCAGTCGCCGACGCGGAATGCCTTGTCTGCCGCGAGCGAAACGCTGCCGAACAGGTGCTCCACCGTCTTCTGAGCCGCGAGGGCAACCGCGATTCCACCGATGCCCAGACCGGCGAGCAGCGTTCCCACCGGATAACCGAACTGCGCCAGCGCCACGAGGATCGCGACGACAGCCACCGTGACGCGGAGAAAATTGCCGACGAGCGGTGCAAGCGTGCGCGCCTGCAATGTGTGCCCCGCTGCCCATGCAACGTTCTCGATGCGCTGCTGCACCAGGCGGATGGCGCGCAGCACGGCCCAGAACAGGGCGAAGAGCACCATCGCACGGGTTGCCGACGCAACGAATGCCGACATGCGAAGGTTGAGGTCGAGCAGCGCGAACAATGGACCCGCCACCAGCGCCGCGATCCAGAGCCGGAACGGGCCGCGCAGGTGCATGACCAGGAGATCATCCCAGGTCGTCTCGGTCTTCGCGGTCACGCGCGAGACGATGGTTCGCGCGATCACGCTGACCAACCACGTCAGAAGTACGATGGCCGAGATGACGAGACCGAGGCCGATCCACTGCCAGTAGAACAGCCGCAGCGGCCCTTCGCGCATGAGGGCCGGCGGCAAGCGGTCCCGAAGCCATGGATTCCCCAGGTTCTCGAACCAGTAGTCGATCGCGACGACCGTTTCCGACGAGAAGATCCACGCGGGTAGCCCCGCGCGAGAGCGGGTCAGCAGAACCGCGGTGGCGCCCCCGTTCGGGCCCACGATCTCGCCGATGCGATCACTCGCTGCCGAACCGTCGCTGGTATCGCCCGTGGCGAGTGGGGAAATGCGCCCGTAGTCGAGGGCGAGCCGTTGGTCGAGCACTGTGCGCAGTCGCCGGGCAAGCAAGGGCGCACGATCGCGCTGCGATTCCGGCACGAGCAGAAACCGCGCGGCCGACTCGTAGTCACCGGCGCGGCTCAGACGCTGAAACTCCTGAAGGGCGGCACGGGGGGACAGTGCCGAAACCGCCGACGGCTGCGCGTTCGGAGTCGTCGCGGGACCAAACCCGGGATTCTGCGCGGTCAGCCTGGCCGGCGCCGTCGTCGCGAGGAGCGCGACCAAAAATGCTACGTTGCGGAAATCACGACCCATTGTGCCAACGATCTGTAGTGCCCCGGGTGGGACTCGAACCCACGACTTATCGGTTAAAAGCCGACTACTCTACCAACTGAGTTACCGGAGCCAGGACGCGGGCTGCAAGCCTCACGTCATCCGGGCGGCGTACGGCCCCCAGATCCTGCAATCTACACGAAAGGCCGCCCTCCGAAGAAGGCGGCCTTTCAGCGGTCCAGCGCAGCGTCAGATACGACGCCCGACAGCCTTTTAGTTGTTCATGCCCGTAAGAGCAGCAACCGTCTCGGCACCCGTCGTCTCGACGACGAACGTCACGCGGCGATTGAGCTCGGCACCCTGCGCGTCGCCAGCAGCCGACGGACGAACCAGACGGGTCTTGCCATAACCAACCGTGCGAAGCGTCGCGCCATCCAGACCCTTCGTCACCAGGAAGTCACGGACTGCGTCGGCACGCTCACGCGAGAGGCGGAGGTTGTATGCCGCGCCACCAGCCGGATCGGCGAAGCCTTCGATCGTGATCATCGCGCCCTTGTAGTGCTTGCCCGCAACCTGGGCGAAGCGCTCGAGTGCAGCCTGATCCTCCTGACGAACTGCGGCATCGTCGAAGCCGAAGTGCACCGGCATCGCGAACTTCACTGCGCCTTCCATTGCGGTGATGCGCGTGTCGTAGTCCGTCTTGAGCGTCGTGAGGTCATTGCGAAGCGCCGTGAGATCCGTGCGCAGCTGGCCCACGTCCGTGCGAAGCGTGTTGTCGGCCGCGGTGCGCTCAGTGCGCTCCGTGTCGATCTGGCCAGTGAGGGCAACGCGCTGCTCCTCGAGGCCCTTGCGTACAAATCCCTTCGTGGCACACGCGCTCAACGTGCTAGCCGCCAGCGCCGCAATAGCCACATACCGTACATGTCGCATGGGTCTTCCTCTCTGTTTCGTGGTGATGTCGAGTGTCGGCCTGTCTTGTCTGGCCCGCGGTGTCACTGTTTGCACGTCGCGGACCACGGAGAGGAAGCTCGCCCCGAATCATCGAGAGACGAAGTGACTCGAATCACCAGAGTAGAAAAGAATTTCTTTCACGTGACCAATCTCACAGATGGTCATCGACCGATTGCTGCATGAATGCAACACTATTGAGATCTGCGTCACATTACCCTTTCTCGTCAGCCTTGCGGCGGTTTGGCCAGCCATTCTCCACCGTCGATCACGAATATCGATCCGGTGATCCAGTCGCCCCCGGGGGACGCGAGAAATGCCACCATGTTGCCGATATCGCGGGGCGAACCCCATCGGCCCAGCGGAATCGACTGCTCTGCATACTTCGCCATGCGCGCATCGGCTGCGGCGAAGACATCCGGCACGCCACTGCTCGCAGGCGGGGTGAACGCTTTTTTCACGCCCTCGGTCGGGATGGGCCCAGGCGCGATTGCATTGAGCCGAATGCGCTGCGGCGCCCACTCCACCGCAAGCGTGCGCGTCAGTGCGTCCACGCCGGCCTTCGCAGCGGTCGCGTGCGCCATGAGGGGCCAACCGCGATAGTGCAGCGTCATCGAGATACTGATGATGCGACCGCCCCCCTGCGCGGCCATGACGGGGTACACGGCCTGCGAGCAGTAAAAGGTGCCGAACAGGTCGATTTCGACGACGCTCCGCCAAGCGTTGGCAGACAGCGTCGCCGACGGTGCGTAGAAGTTTCCGGCAGCGTTGTTGACGAGCAGATCGATTCGGCCATGTTCCTGCGCCACCCCGTCGACAACTGCCTTGACCCGTTCGGGATCACGTACATCGAGCACCGCCGACGACGCGCTGCCTCCACGCTCGCGAATGGCAATGCACGCTTTCTCGAGCGGCTCGGGTTTGCGACTCGCGAGCACCACGTGCGCGCCGAGATCGGCGAGCAACTCGGCGATGCCGTATCCAATGCCGGTTCCGCCGCCGGTGATGAGTGCGACCTGCCCGCGCAACAGGTCCGAACGGAAGATCGATAGGTCGGGCGTCGTCATGGCGGTGTGGAGTGAGAGGGATCCGGCGTCAGGTCGGCGGGCGCGCTGGTGTCTTCGACATCGTGAACCGGAGACGGTGGCCCGTCGCCAAGCAATGACAACGTCATTTGCTCCTGGATGCAGAAGCGTCGGCGATGATGCGGCGTGAGCCCTCGTTCAGCAAGCGCGGCGAGGTGAAACGGGGTGCCGTAACCAGCGTTGCGCTCCCAGCCGTAGCCGTCATACCGGCGTGCGAGTGCGGCCATCAGCCGGTCACGCGTGACCTTGGCGACGATCGACGCGCACGCGATCGCATAGCACTTCGCATCACCCTTCACGACCGCAGTGTGTGGCACGCCGAGTGTGCGCAGGCGGTTTCCGTCGACGATCACATGATGCGGCACGGCGCCCAGACGCGGCTCGACGCGCGCGAGCGCACGACGCATGGCGAGCACCGTGGCGTGGTAGATGTTGATGCGATCGATCTCGCGCGCGGAGGCGGCGCCCACGGAAACCACGAGTGCATGCCGGCAGATGTGCCGCACCAGACGTTCGCGCTCGCGCGCGTCGAGCTGCTTGGAGTCGTCGACGCCGGCAATCGCCCGGCGATCCGGCGGCATGACCACCGCACATGCGACAACGGGGCCCGCGAGCGGGCCCCGTCCTACTTCGTCGACTCCAACGAGGAGCGGGCCATGCTGCTCGCGCAGCGTCCGCTCGATCGGACTCCATCGAGTCATTTCGTCCTGCTTCGCATAGCCGGTCCAGGCGGCGCCAGCCCGATGGTCAGCCTTGCGGTGCCTGCGTGGCGGGGCCCTTCGCGGGGCGCACGACCTTGCGCTCCTTGATCCGGCTGGCCTTGCCCGTGACGTCGCGCAGATAGTACAGCTTCGCGCGGCGAACGACGCCGCGGCGCACGACGTTGATCTCGGCGATCATCGGGCTGTGCAGCGGGAAGATGCGCTCGACACCGACACCGTTCGACATCTTGCGGACAGTGAACGTCTCGCTCACGCCGCCGCCACGCTTCGCGATGCAGACGCCTTCAAACGCCTGCACACGCTCCTTCTCACCTTCCTTCACGCGGACGTTCACGCGGACAGTGTCGCCAGGCCGAAACGGCGGGACGTTGTCGCGGAGCCACTCTTTTTGCGTTTCGATGAACGGGTGCATATCTGAAACTCCGGGGCCGACCGGGCTGGCCCGAATGGGCCGTAGCCCGTTGGTGACGCGAATCCGCCGGAAGAGACGCCGCGATGCCCCGGGCGCAGATCCGATGGTGCGAGAGGCCGCGAGGCGAGAGGAATCGAAGTATTCCACCCGGAATCGACGCGGCATCGCCACTGCGCTCTCGCAGCACGAGCAGCTGGACGAAAGCGGCAGGAAGTCCTGCAAGCCTCGAAAGATAGCCCCGGTCCGGTCGTGGCCGCTAGGGGCCAAGTCTGCGAATCGGCACTGCGTGCCGAAAGTATACTCCTGCCATGCCCATCCCATCTCGGCCATTGCTGCCCTACCCCGCCACCCGCCAGGACCACCAGGTCGACGAGTACCACGGGACGCCTGTCAGCGATCCGTATCGCTGGCTCGAAGTCGATACGTCGGCGGAAACCGCGGCCTGGGTCGTGGCACAGAACGCGGTGACGTTCGCCTATCTGGACTCCATTCCGTATCGCGATGCCCTTCGCGCGCGCCTTGCGGAACTCGTGAACTACCCGCGTGTCTCGGCGCCGGAGCAGAAGTGCGGTTGGTTCCTGTTCGCGAAGAACGATGGTCTGCAAAACCAGGCTGTCTGGTATCTGCAGAGGGGCGAAGATGGGACACCGGACGTTCTGCTCGACCCCAACACCATGTCGGCTGATGGCACCACGCGCGTCGCCTCGCTCACGTTCAGCGGCGACGGCTCGCGCATCGCCTATACCGTGAGTGTTGCCGGATCCGACTGGCTGGAGATCCGTGTGCTCGACACGCGCACGCGCGCGGGTCTGCCTGATGTCGTGCAATGGGTGAAAGTCTCCGGCATAGCGTGGGCAGGCGACGGCTTCTTTTACAGCCGGTACCCGGAGCCCGAGGTGTCCGCCGCTGCCTACTCGTCGAAGAACGAGCACCATCAGGTGTTCTTCCACCGGCTCGGTACGCCGCAGAGCGATGACCGACTGGTGTACGACGATGTCGAGCACCCGCAGCGTTTCCACACGCTGGCCACCACGGAAGACGAGCGCTATGCCATCCTGTACGTAAGCGACCGCGGAAACGGTAGGGACGGTAACGCGGTCTTCGCCATGAACCTGGCCGCAACGAGCAACTCGTTCATGACGGTGTGGCCGGAGTTCGACGACGACATGTCCGTCGTCGACAATGTCGGTGACAGGCTGCTTGTGCTGACGAACCGGAATGCGCCCAACCGCCGCCTGGTGCTGATCGATCCGGGGAGTCCCGACGAGGGGAGCTGGACCACCATCATTCCGGAGAGATCGGAGCCGCTCGAGGGCGTAACGTCTGCCGGAGGACGGCTGTTCGCAACGTACCTGCAGGACGTGACGACGCGCGCCTTCGTGTTCGACCTCTCGGGCCAGCTCGAACGCGAGGTCACGTTACCGGGACTCGGCACGGCCGTGGGCTTTGGCGGCGAGGGCGACGCCTCCAGCGTGTTCTACACGTACACGTCATTCAACTCGCCGCCGACGGTGTACCGCTACGACATCGCGACCGGCGCGAGCACGGTCTTCCGTGAACAGCTGCTCCCGTTCGATCCGTCAGTGATCGAGACTCGCCAGATCTTCGTGACGAGCAAGGACGGCACGCGCATCCCGGCCTTCGTGGTATCGCGCACGGGGCTCGTGCAGGACGGCACGAATCCGACGTTGCTCTACGGCTACGGCGGATTCAACGTGAGCCTGCCGCCCGCGTTCAGCGCCCTGCGTGTCGCCTTCCTCGAGCAAGGCGGAGTATACGTACAGGCCGGTCTGCGCGGCGGTGGCGAGTACGGAGAGGCGTGGCACCAGGCCGGCATGACGGACAGGAAGCAGAACGTATTCGACGATTTCATTGCGGTCGCGGACTGGCTCGTCGAGCACCGCTACACGAGTCACGAACGCCTCGCCATTCAGGGAGGATCGAACGGCGGTCTGCTCGTGGGCGCCGTGGTGAATCAACGGCCGGACATTGCGAAGGTGGCGCTGCCCGCTGTCGGCGTGATGGACATGTTGCGCTTCCACAAGTTCACCATCGGCTGGAACTGGATTGCGGACTATGGATCCAGCGACGAACCCGAGGGGTTCGCGTACCTGTATCGCTATTCACCGCTGCACAACCTGACGGACGGCACGGCGTATCCGGCCACCATGGTGATCACCGGCGATCACGATGACCGGGTCGTACCCGCACACTCGTTCAAGTACGCTGCCCGCCTGCAGGCGGCTCACCGTGGAGAGAACCCGGTGCTCATCCGCATCGAGACACAGTCAGGACATGGGAGTTCGTCGCTCACCAAGAGCATCGACGAAGTCGCGGACATCTACGCATTCATGTTTCACAATCTCGGCGTCACGCCGAGCTTCCCGGCGCCGCATGGACGGTAGCCTCGTGTACCTGATCGTGGCTGCGGTAGGCCTCGCGGTCGTGTCGGGATTCTGGTATTCGTACTACCAGAGCGTCCAAGCGCTTCGCGCGCACGATCGCGAGACGGCACGTCTCATGGAGGAGGCCATCGCGAATCTGCGCACGTCCGGTGCACCGGATGAAACCATCAGCGCGGCGCAGTACAAGCTCGACCAGTTTCGCGCGACGCATCGCACGTAATGCGCGTCGCGAATGCGACGTACGTTACGTGCGATACGTCGCGCATGCCTAGTTCGGAACGATGATCGCTTTGAGCACGTCGCGGCTTGCAACCGCAGTGAGCGCCGCGCCCGCCTCCGCGAGCGGATAGCGCGCCGAGACAGCCTCGATCCATGGGAGCGCAGCCCCTTGGTGCGCGAGAAGACTGAGCGCCCGGTGGAAATGGGAATAGTCGCTCCCCCAGCACCCGCGAATTTCTACATGCTTGCGGTTGATCGACGAGTGCGGATTGATCGCAACTGGCCCGTGATCCGTGTATTGCCCGGCCACCGCCACCACACCGCCGTCGCGCACGAGGTCGAGCGACTGTACGACTGCGTCTGGAACACCTGCTACTTCGATGACGGCATCGACGCCGTGACCGCCCGTCAAACGGCGCACCTCGGCAGCACGCTCGGCCGGTGGCATGTCGAGCGACAGGGTGTGCGTCGCGCCCATGCGCTGCGCGAACTCCAGGCGGGAATCCGGCGCACCGATCGCGATGACGGGGAATGCACCGGCGAGCGCCGAGAGCGCGACAGACGCCTGACCAACGGGACCGACCCCAAGCACTGCCACGGACGATCCGAGGCGGACCCCTGCCCTCTCCACGGCGTGAACGGATGTCACGAGACCGCAGCCGCCGGCGATGTAGCGCGCGGGGTCGAGACCCTGCGGAATGCGGAGCAGCTTCACACCCGGCTTCATCAGGATGCCATCCGCCCAACCGCCGAGCGGCCCGTCGGCCACGCCGTACGTGATGCCGTAGACCCGGCGATGCGGGCACCGCGTCGATTGGCGGGTCACGAGGCACTGGTAGCAGTTGCCACAGGTCTCGTGCACATCGAGGAACGTGACCAGGTCGCCTTCCCGGAACGGCTCACCGCTGATGTCGCGAATGACGCCATTGATGGACTCGAGGTGGCCGACCGACACGTGTCCCGGAATGATCGGATACGGTACTCCGCTCAGCCTGCCGTGATGCAGATGCACGTCGGTGCCACACACCTCCGAGTACAGTGTGCGCAGCATTGCAGCACCAGGCGCGAGCTCCGGTGCACGCATCTCCTGCAACTCGATGGGCTGGTTCGGCGCCGTCATGACAGCTGCACGTACC
>DASQZA010000438.1:0-5264 GCA_035638935.1 Gemmatimonas sp.
AGTCGACCGACGCGATGCTCGTGCCGACCTTGCGCCGTTCCGTCGGTGCGGCTGAGCCGGTGACGACGACTTCGGAGAGGTTGACTGCGCTCACCTGCAACGCGGCGTCGACCGTGGCACTTCCGCCGGCAACGACCGTCACGGGTCGCGTCACCTGCGAGTAGCCGATGCGCCGGACGTTGATGTCGCGGGTACCGGCGGGCACGGCAAGCAGCGTGTATTCGCCGTTCGCCCCGCTCACCGCACCGATACGTGTACCGACGATGCTGACCTGCGCTTCCGCCAGGCCTCGCCCGTTGCCGGCGTCGGTGATGCGGCCTCGCACCGTCCCGGTGGCCGGTGTACCCTGTGCCGACACGATGGCCGGCACGCAGAGCAGAAGGAAGACGCTGGCGCCGCGACGGGCGCGCAGGATTGTGTCGCGCAGACCTGCTCGATGATTCATGGAGACCCCGTTGCGATGTAACCTGCGAACCTGCGGCGTGTTGATGCGGCTTCCCGTCGGACAACGGGCCAATCAGACATGATTAGTCAGACATGCGTACTCAAACGTGCGAACTTAGACGTGCCTACTCAGACGTGCTTGCAGTGCAGTAACATCGAAAGGGGGCGGCCGGTTTCCGGGTGCAGGGGCTCCTCGATCATTCGCACGGCGAGCCCGGCGTCCCGAAGTGATTCAGTCCACGCACCCAGCGTGCGGTAGTACCAGGGCATGGGCGTTGGAAACGGCACGTCGAAGGTAGCGAAGGTCTCCTCGCGCCACCCGCTGCGGTACGGAGCGTCCCCCATCGCCATCCATGAATGCACCGTCTGCACCAGCAGCGTGCCGCCCGGGCTCAACCGGCGCGCGAGCGCACGCAACAACGGTACGAGATCCTGGTCGAGCAGGGCGAAGTTGCAGACGACGAGATCGAATGGGCCGCGTGCCACATCGTCGTTGGCCGCGATGGTCTCGTAGCCGGCGACCTCGAAGCGTACAGGACCCGCGCTGTCACTATCGCTCTCGTCGTCCAGTGCGAGCGCGTTCGCCGCCTCGATGAGCCCTGCGCTTCCGTCGACACCCAGTACGTCGCGGCCCGGTGCAGCGAGCGTACGCGCCAGCCAGCCCTCCCCGCACCCCACGTCGAGTATCCGCCGCGCCTCGTATGGCTGGCAAGCGGCGATGATGGCCGCATCGGTGCCGGCACGCCGGCTCGGAATGCGTCCTTCCCGCACCGCCGCCGTCCACGCGCTCGCATTGTCATCCCAACTCGTCCGGAGTTGCCGACTGGGCGATGATGAATCGATCGTCATCGGGGGAAGGTGCACTACCTGGGTCGAGGCCGGCAAGGTTGACTCGCTGGAGCGCGTGTCACCGCCGCACGCGCTCCCACTGTTCGTACGGTCGAACCGCACCAACGATCATCCCGAGACCGAGTCCCGCACCGCCCCATGCAAACGCTCTCGAGCCGTTGGCCGCATCGGAGTACCCCATCAGTGCCCAGAGAACGCCAGCCGCAAACCCTTGCCGGAGCGCGCTGCGCACCCGAGAGTATCCTCGACTCTGGTCGGCCGTCCGCAACGCACTTTGCAGCACTGCAACCGGCATGACTCCACCAGGTGGCATGATGAAAACGGTGTCACCGCTCACGAGTACCAACTGACCGACGATCTGCGTGGTCCGTGGTGCCAGTGGCAATTGGCGCAGTGAATCGGCGCGCGTCACGCGGATCCGCGTACCTCACGAGATTCCCTCGACGGTGACCTGTGCGCCGAGCACACCTGGTTCGGTCGTCATTATCAGCAAGGCCGATGCGACCGCGAGCGATCGATGCCGCACGCGACTGACAAGCGTTGCATCGTGCGCGTCGCGAATCACGGCGCCCTGATCACGAAGCTGTTGGATACGCGCTGTGACTCCGGAACCGGCTCACCCCATGGCAGGCGATCCTGATAGCTGAAATACGCGTCGTGCCACATTACGCGATACACCGCGGTCATTAGCGGGCTCTCGAACTTCGGGTAGTAGTTGTTGCCCGCCTTGCCGGCAAACACCCGGATGTCGAACGTGTGACTCCCGCCATTCGGAACGGTGATCGGAGCACTGAGGCACAGGTTACGCACGGGGGCATAGAATTCGGTCCATCGTACTCCGTCGAGCCGCTGGACCGAGACGCCGGTCGCTCCAGCGCAGTTCACGAAATACATGGTGCGACCAGTGCGATTGGTGAGCGTCGCCGTGATGCTCCCCTCCGTTGCAATGCTGGTCGTCGTGAACGCGTACGACGACGCGTTCGTCTTGAATTGTGCGGCGCTGTCCTGCGCAGCAATCGTGTTCCCCCGCGGCGGATCCACCAGCGAGCCGTTGCACGCTGCGACCGTCACTGCGGACATCACCAGCGATGCTGCCATTGCAAGGCGAATACGAAAGCGCGTACGAAGAAAGGACATGGCATTTGGGCTCAGGTGGGAATAGCACTCGTCTGTCTACTGAGAACAGACAACACGCGATCTGCGTCACTGCGCCTATTCCGCGATCGTGAACCGGCGACGGCTCTGGACCGGTGGGCTCCCCGACTTCGTCATGCTCAACACCAGGTCGTATTGGCCTGTCGAAAGTTGGGACAGGTCGAGCACCAGGGCTCGCGCAATCGCGGGCACCGCACCCTTCAGTCGTCGCGCACCGTGCAAGCGATCTGGCTCGCGCCACGAAATGCCGAGGGAGGAGTTCGGGATGTCACTGAATGTGAGCGCGGCACCCAGTCGACGAAAAAACCCGACCTTCTCCTGACGCTCGATACGGACGCTCACGGTGACGGAGTCGTCCTCGCGAAACCCATAGCTCTCCCAGTACACGCCGACGCGCGAGTGCACACCACGGCGCCAGCGGGTGGAGCCTAGCATCAGTTCGACGACGGAATCGCCACGCGCGAGCGTCGCCTCACTCTCGAGCGGCCGCAACAGCAGCGGTTCGGAGATAGCGAGGTCGCCCGCCTGCATGGCCTGCAGCGCCGCTGGCGGCGTGAGCCCGGTGCGCGTGCGAGCATCGACACCGCTGGGCGAGACACTCCGCATCTCGACGCCCAGGATCGCCGGCTGGTCCGGCATGCGCCCGCGCAGCACCAGTGTGTTCTCAGGCAGCGCGCGTCGTACGTCGACTCGTGCAACGTGGCCGGGGCCGTTGCTGGTCAGCATTACGGCCTCGCGCGTATCACCGAGCATAGCGCGTAGCGGTGCATCGAAGTCATGCGCGGCCGCCACCAGAATATCATGGTCGCGCCGCAGCAGCGCGGTCTGCCCGCCCGGCATCGGCACGAGCCGGCGCGAGCGAGCGACGTGTTCGATCGGCCACCACACTGGGCCCGATGTGGCGCGCGCTGAGGGTGCGCGGAGGTCCCACGCCGAATCGGCGGCGAGGAACGGGCGTTCGACGGCCCACCAATGCGGGGTGGTGTGTACGCGCGCGCGCGAGTACTCGAAGGTGGTGTACGGCGGCTGCTCCGGCGACGAGGCCTGGCGCATCCACACCGAGTGATTGGCATCCTCCATGGGGCCGCCCCACGCCACACCGGATGGCCAGCCATAACGCATCACCATCCGCGCCATCGCATCGCTGCCGTACCGCTGCGACCAGCGAACGCGCCCGTCCACCGGAAACGCGGCGCGCAGCGTGAGCAATACCGAACGTGCGTCATGGGCCACGAGCCGCTCGTTGCCTGGTTCGTCATACAGGGGATCGGACAGCCACCAGTACCGCGCACCCATGGCGCTTCGCTCCGCGCACGACGCGCCTCGGTACAGCGCCTGTTCCTCGTCGGAGAGCAGCGGCCCCAGATCCTCCCACTCGCATCGCAGCTCCGCACCCATGCTCGCCCGCGCCGCCGTGAATGCCGACTCGGCCAATCCGATCTCTCCGCGGTGATGATGCACGTAGCCGGACAGCACGCCGCACCACCACGTCTCGCTCCGGCACGCACGTGCCGCAGACAGTGCGCTGTCCGGTAGCGCCTGATCGATCAGCAGACGTACATGCTGTCCGACAAAGAACTCGTCGCCGGGAAATCGCGTCGCAGCGCGCGCGAACCCTTCGATGAGCCCAGCACGCGCGAGCGCGACCGCGCCGCGCCGAGACGGAGCGATGCCCGCGTCCGTCTCACGCGATTCGTCGGGCAAATCACCCTCCGCGCCAAGGGGCCATGTGGGGCACACTGAAAATGCCGTGAACGCGCTCCCGATCGCGGCGTAGCCCTCGCGCAGCGGGCGAGACTGCTCGTTCACAAGGTTGGCGAGCCTGCTGTGACAGTGCAGATACGGAAGTCGCCGGCTCGCGGTCGTCTGCCCGCGCTCGCTCACGCGCCGCGAGAGGCGTTCGCGCTCGCTGTCGAGCCATGCCTTGCCCCACACGTCGAAGAAGGCCATTGCCGATTTCGTGAGTGCGCTGCGGGCGGAGTCCGAAGGACTCGGAGCGCGTTGTGCGGCTGCGGTCGGCACACGCGGTATCCACAGGGATAGGCTCACTGTGCCGAGCAAAAGCAGAAGCCTTCGAGCGCGGCGGCATACTCTCATGCTCGAGATGCGTTGAACCGCCACGGCACTTCCCGCTCGGCTGCGTCGCGCCGCCGGTACTCGCCAGGCGACATGCCCACCGCGCGCTTGAACGCCTTCGAGAAGCCGAACGCGTCCTGGTATCCCACGGCGTTCGCTACCTTTTCCAACGTGCTGTCGTCCTCCAGCAGCAGCCGCATCGCGCGCTGCAGACGCACCACGCGCAGATACGCGAGCGGCGTTTCCCCCATCGTCTCCCGGAACCGTTCAGCGAGCACACTGCGCGACAAGCCAGCAGCTGCCGCGAGCGACTCGAGCGTCCATGGGCGCTCAGGCTCCGCATGCATGCTGGCAACGGCGCGCCGTACGTGAGTGTCGCTCATCGCGTGACGCCAACCGGTGCCGCCATCGCGTCCGCGCGCGAGGAGTTCGCGCAGCAAATACGTGAACAGCACGTCGAGCAGCGCCTGCACTACGGAGTCGCGGCCGATGTCGTCGCGACGCGCTTCGTCGGCGAGCATCGCGACGGTGAGTGCCAGCGGGTCGAGCCCGGCGCTCCGCTCCGCCCGCAGCACATGCCACGCGGATAATTCGGCGAAGAACGGATGCACCGGCGCATTCCACAGCTGATACGCACCACTGACCATCGACGCGCCGATGTGCCCCGCGCGATCTGGGTCGGATTCTGGTTCGCTGAGTGTGCCACGCGTGAGGACCAGCCGCCGCCCCGCGTCTGTCGG
>DASQZA010000439.1:0-4089 GCA_035638935.1 Gemmatimonas sp.
AACTGTCACGGCGGCATAAGCGATGGCTCTCAGCAAGCAACTGGCCGCACAGCAGTCGACCGCACTGATGACGCGGATGAATGCGGCCATCGTGCGGCACGCCGTGTTCCTCGTGACCAAGCCTTCCCCCACGCCGGGGGAGGTGCTCTGGCGTGACAAGATCCTCGGCAGTGGGTACGCGAGCTATTGCGCGCGGGCAGCGCGGTTCGTGTGCGCGCTTCCGGTGGTATACAACGCGGCCACGCCCGAAGCGGTGACCGATGTCGAGTTGTTGAGCATCGTGCCCGATCTGCCCGCGCAGTTGCCACCGCTGGCAAACGAGTAAGCGATGGCCGTCATCAAGTGGATCGCGTCGGGGCGCGGAGGCAACAGTGCGGGCGTTGCGCTGCTGACCACGGACCTGAACACGCTCGCGAACGGTGGCGGCGTCGTGTCTCCGCTGATCGAAAATGACACGACGCTCGACCAGTACGCCGATTTCGAACTCGTGGTCGCGCATGGCGCTGCGACGACGGCTGACACGACGTGGGACTTGTACCTCGTGCGCATGACGGACGGCACGAACTACGAGGACGCGACCAACCTGCGCCCCCCGGCCAACGGGTTCGTCGGCTCGTTCGTCATGGACAACACTGCGTCAGCGCAACGTCACATCGTTCCCGGGGTACTGTTGCCGCCTCGCGCCTTCAAGGTGCTGCTCATCAACCGCAGTGGGCAGACCGCCGCCGCGTCCGGCAACGTGCTGGAAGCCTACTTCTACAACCAGCAGGTCGTGTAAGTGGCGCTGGTCGCCAACGACACCGCCGCGCAGATCATCCAGTTTCCGGATTTCTCATGGCTGCGGTTCCGCTCCGAGTTCACGCTCGGAGCATGGTGTTATTTCACCTCGCTTCCGGGCGGGAATCGTTCGCTCTGGCGGCAGGACGGCACGTTCACATTCTTGCAGACCACGCCGCTGAATCGCGTCGGGCCGGTGTGGTGGAACAGCGCAGGCAATGCGCAAGACCAGCAGACGCAGTGCGGGTGGTTAATCGGTACCGACTTCCCGCTGAATACGTGGGTGTACTTCGGCCTCGCGTACGTGGCGAACGAGACGCGCAATGCGGAATCGGTGCTGTATGTCCCCGGCCAGGGCGTGCAGTCGAAGTTCTCGACGGGTGCGAGCCTCACGAGCATCAGCCCCTTTTCAGGCAGCCCGCTCTGCTTCGGCGGCACGGAAAACAACACCGAAACAATGCCGTCGGGCTGGCGCATCGCCGAGTGCTCCATCGTGAATCGCGTACTGAACCTACATGGCGTGCGTCGGCTCGCGCACGATCCGGCGGCGTTCCGCGATGTGCTCGTCATGCACGCTCCGTTGCGCGGGCGCGAACCGGCAACCGCGAGCGGTACGACGCGGAAGTGGCGTATGACGTTCGGTTCTTCTACTGCCGCACTGATTGACGCAGGCAAGCATCCGCGCGTGCCCGTGTGGAATCCGTACCGGCGGCGTGTGGTCGGGAACCGTTCTTCGATCTACCGACCGTCGTCGGTGGTGCAGAACGTCGATTGGCTCCCGACCAACAACACCGACATGATTACCGCACTGACCGGCAGCGGCGCGACCGTCGCGAGCAGCATCGTGCCGGGTGGCACACTCGTCGTGGGGCTGTCATGAGCGTGCTTTGGACTCCCGCCGAAGAGCGCGGGCGACGGCTCAAGGGCTGGTACGATTTCTCGCGCGTCCATCTCGGCGAACCGGATCTCACGGACGGCCCGTATCGTGTGCAAGGCTTTCGCGGGCTCGCAGGCAACGGCGTCGACTTGGGATCGGGGCAACCTGCTCCCACGCGTCGACCGGCCAACGGGGGCGCGCGCATCAACGGCAAGCCAGCGCTCTACATCGATGGCGCGTTCAACGAGTCGATCAACGACGACGGCACACCCAACCCGTACAACACGTTCACGCCTCGCGGCTTCTCCATGACGGTCGTGTTTCGCGCGGGCGCATGGGTAAACGGGCTCGCAGGCGACGGCTCCGGCACGTACATCATGGACCGGCAGGGCAGTGGCTCAGAATCGCGGCTCATGAGCCTCAAAGCCGTGAGCAACGTGTGGACTTTCCAGACCCGCGATGACAGCGGCACCTCCGGGGTTACGGGCGCGAGCGTCGTCGCGGCAACGGCCGGTCGCGTCGAAATCATCCGCGTGAACTACAGCAACGCGGCGGGCCTGTATCAAGCATTCTCGCGCGGCGAACGCATGTTCAGCATCGCGCCGATCGGTGACATCTCGCTCGACGCCATTCGCTTCGGATACCCGAACGGAGCAGGCGGCGGCAACTTCGCCCTGGCCGAGTGGGTGCTCGTCAACGACGGACTCGACAACCGATTGAGCGAGCGCATCGACGGCTACCTCGCGCACAAGTGGGGCGTGCCGCTCGTCGGCTCGCATCCGAACGCCGCGCGCCCACCACTCGCGCGCGCACGACTCGACGTGATTGGTGCGGTCCCGGCATTGTATCCGTACGTCACCCTGCGGTTGACGGCTCGCCGCGTTCTGCTTTAACCGCGCGCACACGGAGTCTTGCATGGGCATCAAGCACAACCACACTGCGACCGGCACGAACGACGGCACGAAGCAAGTGTCGGTCACCCGCTGGAACGAAGACCACGTCATCGTCGATCAGATCGATATTCCGCTGATCGCGACGCCGGTCGCTCCAGCCACGGACAACGTCGGGGTGTTCGGGCGGAAGATCGCAGGGCGCATGATGCTCGCGCAGATCGGGCCGAGTGGACTCGACACCACGTTCCAGCCGAACTTGGGCGGCAACAAGGTCGCCATGTGGATGCCGCCCGGGAACGCCACGACCGTGCCCGGTGTGTTCGGCATGGGCGCACTGACGGCCATCGGCACACCGACCGCACGCAACGTCGCGACGACCAACCTGCTCACGCGCATGACGCGCATGGCGATGGTGTCGGCGGCAGGCGCGGGGAACTTGGCCGGATATCGCGAGCCGAACGCCAAGTATACGGTGGGCGCAGGCAGCGGGCTCGGTGGATTCTTCACGCGCATTCGGTTCGGGACCGGGGACGCGGCGGCGGTGGCGGGCGCGCGCATGTTCGTCGGCATGTCGGCCTCGACGGCGGCACCGACCAACGTGGAACCGAACACGCTCCTGAACTCGATCGGCGTAGCGCAGCTATCCACGAGCAACAACCTGCACATCGTGCACGGCGGCACGACGGCCAACGCGGCGATCGATCTCGGCGCGGGGTTCCCGGCGAACACGCTCTCGGCCGATGCATACGAGTTGGCGTTGTTCGCGCCCACGGCCGGCAACGTGTTCTACCAGTTGAGCCGCCTCAATACCGGCACGTCAGTCAGCGGGCAGATCACCACGAATCTGCCACTCAGCACCGTGTTGCTCTGTCACCAGATGTGGCGGTGTAACAACGCGACGGCGCTCGCGGTGGTGCTCGACATCTGTGGCATCTACATCGAGACCGATTACTAATGTCGACGCCGCTGTACGATAGCGCGATTTTCGATACCCTCCGCTTCGGCGGAGAGGCCGCGCTATTCGGCAGCGAGTTTGACGGGGCGATCTTCGACCCCGCGCCGGAAACCCCGGCACTCGGTCTCGGGCTCACGGTCGCGCTCTGGCAAAACGCGACGCTCATCGCCTCGCGTCTCATCACGGAAGCGGAACTCGACGGCGGGTTCGATGACTATGCGTTCGTGCTCACGGAAGCCGAGCGCAGGCCGATCACCGATGTGAGTCTCACACCGCTTCGCATGGCGTTCCGGTGGGAGCCGAGCGGCACCGCGCACCGCGTCGAGGTGCACTCCGTCTCGGTGTCGTTCGAAGCCCCGTCGACGGACATCACGCTCGCCGGTGCTGTCGCGGTGGGCGTCACGAGCACGGCCGCGCTCACGGTGGCCAAGCCGCTCGCCGGTGCCGTCAGCACGGGACTCTCCGCCACTGGCGACCTCGCGTCGACCCGGCCGCTCGCGGGTGCCGTGGCGATCGGGGTCACGACCATCGGGTCGCTCGATGTGCCCAAGCCGCTGGCTGGGAGCGTCGTGGCCAGTGTGGTCACC
>DASQZA010000440.1:0-22376 GCA_035638935.1 Gemmatimonas sp.
ACCGAGGCCCTGCGTATCCGGGTTGGCGACGCCGGTGAAATGCTCGAGACAGACGAACGCGATGCCGCGGCCATTCACGACGAGCTCACCGGCGTTCGCTGCACCGACACCGACCATGAGTACGACGTCACATGGTGCGTCCGCTTGCAACAGTGCTCTGGTCTTGCGCTCGGCCTGCGCTGCGAGCGTCACGACATCGACGCGCGCAAGCAGGGCGTGGAGGTCGTCGCGGCTCGCGGTGACGGTCGTCCGGACGATGTCCTCGAAATGGGGCCCCGACGGTTCGACGACGTAGTTGTCCCAGTACGCCGTGAGGAGCGGCCGGTGCCGCTCGAAATACTCATGGTATGCCGACACGCGGTCGGCGGAATTCAGGATGGCGAGAAAGTCAGGCAGCAGATTGATCAACATCAACGACCCGGGCGGGGAAGCCGGCGCGATCATACACCTTCAGACACCATCGCATCGCAACGCGACACGCCCATGGTGCTCGCCGATCAAGACGCGGCAAGATAGCCGCGACTCACGGGTGCAACAAGAGAGGTGAAGGTCGCCGTGCGAAGGTCGCCGTGTGACGGCGGATGCCGGACGAGCGTCAAATCTCGACTCGGTGTGGTCGACGATGACAACCGAGCCCCGCCCTCGGATCGACCATGACCACGCTGCACCTCATCGAACTCACCTGCCCCGTCTGCGAGAACGCGTTCCGTTCCCAGACTGTCGTCGCGACGAACGCCTTTGGCGGGAAGCGCACCGATTTCCACGAACGCGCTGCCGGGATGCAACCGCTTCCGTACTTCGTGCACATGTGCGCGAACTGCGGGTACGCCGGCGTCGAACGCGATTTCGGCGAGGACGTGGACCCGAGTGACCGGATCCGGGAGAACGTCTGGTGCGAACTGGCGCCCGCGCTCAAGCGCGAATTGCCGTCAGGCTCGCTCAAGTACGAGCACGCGGCGAAGACGGCGGACTGGCAGGGCAGCGACCCTCGATATCTCGCAGACCTCTACTTGCGCGCCGCCTGGTGCTGCGTCGACGAGCGCGACTCGGAAGCCGAGCGCTTCTTCCGGCGCAAGGCGGCGTGGCGGTTCGCCGAGGCGTTGAGCTCGTTCGACAGCGTTCCACAGGAAGAGCGCGCGGTCCTGACGTACCTCGTCGGCGAGTTGTGGCGTCGAATCGGCGACAGCACCATGGCTCAGCAGTGGTTCGACCGCGTGCCGGATGAAATCACGGAGCCCGCTGCGCAGGCTTGGGTAGTGGAAGCGGCCGAGCAGCAGCAGCAGGCGCCGAAGGAGTGGTTTAGTTGAAGGGCAGAAGCGGAACGGCAGAAGCGGAAGGGCAGAGGCAAAACGGCAGAAGCCGGGGTGAGCGATCGTCCGGCTTCTGCCGTTCCGCCTCTGCCGTTCCGCCTCACCTCGTCCCGAACAGCCGGTCCCCGGCGTCCCCAAGCCCTGGCAGTATGTAGCCCTGCGCGTTGAGTTCGCGGTCGAGTGACGCAGTCAAAACGCTGACATCGGGGTGCTCACGTGCGAGGCGTTCGACGCCTTCGGGTGCGGCGACGAGGCAGAGAAACCGGATGCGTACCGCACCGGCCCGCTTGAGGGATGCGACCGCAGCGGACGCGCTGCCACCGGTGGCGAGCATCGGATCGAGCAGGAGGAAGTCGCGCTCGCTCACATCGCCCGGGACCTTGAAGTAGTAGTCGACCGGCTCGAGCGTGTCGTGATCCCGGTACAGGCCGATATGGCCGACTCGTGCCGACGGCATGAGGCGAAGAATGCCCTCGACCATGCCGAGCCCGGCGCGGAGGATGGGTACGAGCGTGAGCTTCTTGCCTCGCACCGCCCATCCCGTCGTCGTTTCGAGCGGCGTGTTCACCGACACCGGATCGAGCGCCAGGTCGCGCGTGGCCTCGTAAGCCATGAACATGGCGATCTCGTCGACGAGCTCCTTGAACTGCTTCGTCGGGGTCCCCCGGTCACGGAGCAGGGTGACCTTGTGCCGCACGAGCGGGTGCTCGACGACCGTGAGCGTCGGGAATCTGGAATCCTGCGCGATGGACATGCGGTCGAAGGTAGCGCCCGATCCGCGGCGGTGGCTACCTTCGCGTCATGAAGGAATACCAGGTGGTAATCGTCCGTCTGACGCGTCATGTACGCGACGACGAGGATGCGCTGACTGACTTGCTCAACGAGCGGAGTCGCGCGGGGTGGCGTCCCGGCATGCTCTCGCAGGAGGGCAACCGCATGACCGTCATCTTCGAGCGCGACCCGCTCCCCGATCCGATCGCCGCCGACTAGCCGTTGCGGAAGGCCGGACGCGATCGTAAAAGCGATCGCAAAAGCGATCGCAATCGCGACGATGCGCGCGCGCTTGCGATGGTGTTGCAATACGGCCGCACGAGCACCGCTTTTCAGGCAATGTCGCGCGGGATGTCGCACTGGTTCGACGGCGACGGTGAAGACGAGCGCGGCCTCGTTGCGTACGTCGATACCGATGGTGCGTGGGTTGCCGCCGGCGAGCCCGTCGCCGCAGCAGGAGACGCCATCGGCGTCGCCGAGCGGTTCGTCGAAGTCGCCAAAGCTGCCGGGCGGCGGAGCTCGTTCTTCGCGACGGAGGGCATTCTGGCCTCGTCACCGCGCTTTCGCCGCACGCTGATCGGCGAGCAGCCCGTGTGGGATCCGGCCGGATGGAGTGCGCACATCGCGGCTCACCGATCGCTGCGCGAACAGTTGCGTCGAGCGCGCGCGAAAGGCGTACACGTGCGACGCGTCTCCGATACCGAGGCTGCCGACCCACCGTTTCGCGACGCGCTGCTGGCCATCATCACGCGTTGGTTTGCGGCGCGCCCGATGCCGCGAATGGGTTTTCTCGTGGATGTGGCGCCGCTGGAGCACCTCTCGAAGCGGCTGCTGTTCGTAGCCGAACGACACGGCCGGCCCGTTGCGCTGCTATCCCTCGCGCCGGTGCCGGAACGTCAGGGCTGGCTGTTCGAGCACCTGTTGCGCGAGCCCTCGGCACCGAACGGCACATCCGAACTGCTCGTCGACGGTGCCATGCGGCATCTCGCAGGCATTGATGTCCACTGGGCTTCGCTTGGACTGGCGCCGCTGGCCGGCGAGGTGAGCGGATTCTTGCGCTTGGCGCGCTGGATGTCCCGCCCGCTCTTCAACTTTCGAGGACTGTCGGCGTTCAAGCGGAAGCTGCGTCCGGATACGTGGGCGCCGATCTATCTCGTATACCCACGAGAGACCCCGGGCTGGCTCGCCATGCTGGATGGACTGCGCGCCTTTGCCGGGGGCTCCCTCGTGCGATTCGCTGCGGGGACGGCGCTGCGAGGGCCGCGGCCACTGCTGCGTGCGCTGACGCTTCTCCTCGTGCCTTGGACCATCGCGATCGCGCTCTGGCCCACGCATCCATGGTTCCCTTCCCGACTGGTGCATGCCGCCTGGGTCGTCTTCGACCTTGGCCTGCTGCTGCTGTTGCGTCGCCTGCACCTCGCGGGTGACAGGAGCGGCGACACCAGGCTTGCGACCACCGCTGCGGCGCTGGTTTCGGCGGATGCGCTGCTCACGCTGGGGCAGTCGCTTGCCTGGACCGCACCTGCGCTGCAACGCGAGGGCATGCTCTCGACGCCCGCGGTATTCGCGATCGTTGCGGCCTGTGCCGGCCCATTGCTTACCGCGCCAGTGCTCTGGGGCGCGGTCGTGCGCCTGCGCCGGTTGCGTACAGCGCCGTGAGCTCCGCGTGAGCTCCGGTGTTGAAGAAGCGGCACCCGCACATCCGGCACAACGAACAGGACGAGCGCTAGACTTGTGGCATGCCTTCGACCCTGCAGCGCGTCTGTGTGTACTGCGCGTCCAATGACGGTGTGCGCCCCGAGTATCTCGCCGCCGCGCGCGCGTTTGGCCGTGCGCTCGCCGGGCGTGGCATCGGCGTCGTCTATGGAGGTGGCCGTGTCGGCTTGATGGGCGCACTCGCCGATGCGGCGCTCGACGCCGGCGGCGAGGTGACCGGCGTGATGCCGCACGCTCTCGTCGAGCGGGAAGCAGCGCATCACGGGCTCACCCAATTGCACGTCGTCGACTCGATGCACACACGCAAGGCGATGCTGGCCGACATGTCGGATGGCTTCGTGGCCATGCCCGGCGGCATCGGGACACTGGAGGAGTTCTTCGAAACGTTCACGTGGGCCGGCCTCGGGGTGCACCGAAAGCCGGTCGGGCTGTTCGACGTCGCCGGATTCTGGCAACCGCTGGTCGCGCTGCTCGACCACGTGGGTGCAGAGGGCTTCCTGCGCGGCGACCCGCGCGGGTGGCTCGTAATGGAAGACGAGGCCGAACGCATGATCGACGCGCTGGCGGTGTTCGATCCTCCGGTGGTGCGGCAGTGGGTACGCCTGGAGGAAACGTGAACCACGCGGAAGGGAGCGGTGACGCGACGAGCGCCGCACTCGAGGCGAGCGAGCGTCGCTTCCGCGCCATCTTCGACAGCGCCTATCAGCTGCAGCTGCTACTCGATCTCGATGGGCGAATCCTCGAGGCGAATCACGCCGCCGAAGAGCTGGCCGAGGTACCGGCCGGCGCGTTGCGGGGACAGCTGCTCTGGGATGCGCTCTGGTGGGACACCGAGTCCACCACTGCACAGCAAGTGCGTGACGCATTCGCGCGCGCCGTCGCCGGCGGTTCGAACCTCGACGGAGCCACGTCACGGTTCGAGGCAACGCTCGCGTCCGACGCATCCAACCGTCGCACCGTCATGATCGACTTCACGGTCAAGCCGATTCTCGACGGTGAAGGCCGGGTCATGCAGGTGCTCGCCGAGGGGCGCGATCTGACGGATCGCAAGCGCGCCGAGGTGTCGTTGCGCGAGATCGGCGCACTCACCACGATGGGGCAGATCGCGGCGCGCGTTGCACATGAAATCAACAATCCGCTCGCCGGAATCCAGAATGCGTTTCTCCTGCTGCGCGATGCCATCCCGCCCAATCATCCGCACTACGGTTTCGTCGGCGCGATCGACCGCGAAATCGGTCGCATCGCGTCGGTTACCCGTCAGCTGATCGAGACATACCGTCCCGATCAGTCGATGGCGTCGCAATCGTCGGTGATACTGGCGATCAGCGATGCGGTCGTATTTCTGGAGCAGGTCAATCGTTCACGGTCAGTGCGTATCGTCACGGATGTCGGCAGGGCGCCGTCACTCGTGCCGGTTCCGGACGCGCTCATCAGGCAGACGCTCTACAACCTGCTGCAGAACGCCGTCGACGCGTCACCCGATGGCGGTACCGTGGAAGTCTCGGCAGTGCACGAGGCGGACGAGTGTGTCATCACGGTGTGCGATGAGGGCAGCGGGATTCCGGAAGCGATACGCCTGCGTATCTTCGAACCGTTCTTCAGCACCAAGGATCGCACACTGAAGGCTGGCGGCATGGGCATCGGGCTCGCGCTCGTCCGTCAATCCGTGCTGGCCGTGGGTGGTCGCATCACCGTGCGTGACCGCATCACCGTGGGTGACCGTCCGGGTCGCGGGACCGAATTCGAGGTCCGACTGCCCATGACACCAATCGATACCGGGGACTTGCGATGAGTCGTGGACGAATTCTGATCGCCGATGACGAGCCGACATTTCTCAACTCCACGGCGGAATTGCTGCGCCGGGAGGGCTACACGGTGGAGACGGTCGAGGATGCCCCGTCGGCGCTCGCAGCCATCACCGCTGGTCCTTTCGACCTGCTTATCACGGATCTCGAGATGCCGGGCAATGCCGACCTCGATCTCGTGCAGCAGGTCGCTGTGGCCAGTGGTGGATTGCCGATCATCATCATCACCGGCTTTCCGTCGGTGCGGTCGGCCGTCGCGTGCATCGAGTTGCCTGTGGCGGCATACCTGGTGAAGCCCGTGCACTTTCCGGAACTGCTGCGGCGCGTGTCGAGCGCCATTGCACGCTTTCGCTCGTATCAGGCGATGCAGAACGCCGAGTCGCGACTGCGCGAGTACCGGCAGGATCTCGAGACGCTGCCGCAGGTCACTGGCGGCGTCGATCCGAAGGCCGGGATCGACACCTTTCTCGCGCTCACCCTGCGTAACGTGATGGGGTCGCTCACCGATCTCGAGCAGCTTGGTCGCGCGCTGGCCGGCCAGACGCAAACGCGTGCCCATCCCTGCCAGTTGATCAATTGCCCACGCGGTGCCCAACTGCAAGCGGCCGTGGAGGAGACGATCAGCGTGCTCGAGGAGACGAAGGGCGCGTTCAAGTCGAAGACGCTGGGCGACCTCCGCCATCGATTGGAGTTGCTGACGAAGCTCGTGTGACGCGCCACTCTCTGGAAAGTGGGATGCGATGAGTCACACGCAGATGCTATGATTGCGCTTCATAAAGATTGCGTCATGGAATTGGCAGGTTGGTGTCGTCTGTCACATCGGCAGTGAATGGAGCCAGTTCTCGTCGATGACGCAACGGTCGGGCTTGTGCCAAACCTCTTGCGAATGTAACCGCGAGGTGCATATTTGCGACGGCGTCTGGAGCACATTCGTAGTAGCCGACGGCGCAGCAGGGGTGTGATCACGAAGCTGCACGGCCAAGTTGTATGACATTCGGATCGCTTGACGATCCACCTTGACGATCGAGGCTCACGGCCTCGGCAGTTGAAGGCGCGAAGGATTCGCCCTGACAGGGGCGTTCCTCGCGCCTTTTTGTTTTCAGCACTGTGATGCAGCACACACGCGGTTCCAAGCGCCTGAGTGAGTTCTCTGTCTCCAGACAGCCATCCCGTCGAGTCCGCGCGCATGACCAGTGTCCTTTTCTCGAGCTCCAGTCCGGCCGCACGTCCCCGGCGTTCCGTGGACTCTTCACGACTCAATAGCCATGGTCTATCGCTCCCCGATCGTCCCATCCATCCAGTGCCGCATGTCGTGCGCGCACCCGAGGCTGCGATAATGCGCGTACTCGTCGTCACCGAAGATCAGGACGTGTTTCTCCCGCTCCACAAGTTGCTGACGGAGCAAGGACGCGATGTCCTGCATTCGCCGCGGATCACTGGCGTGCTGGAGTTCATCGACAAGGCGGAAGTCGACCTCGTCATCGCCGACCAGCAGTTTGGCGATGGGAATGGACTCTCGCTGCTGGAAGCAATGCGAAAGGACCATCCGACCACGCTGACCACGCTGCTCACCGCAACCGGAGCGCAGTACACGGCGATCCAGGCGTTCGAGCGCGGAGCAATGGATTCGCTGTCGAAGCCGATCGACCGGGACGAGACCCTCGCGTTCCTCAAGCGCGTGGACTCGATGAAGACGATTCGCGAGCAGCCGGTTGCAACAGTGGACAGCAGCACCGATGTCCCGACGCAGGATTTCCGTGGCATGTACGGCGCGACCCAGGTCATGCGCGACACGTTCAAGATGATCTCGCGCGTCGGCCGCACCGACGTGACCGTGCTCGTCACCGGGGAAAGCGGCACCGGCAAGGAACTCGTGGCGCGGGCGCTGCACGAGGAGAGCGGCCGTCGCAACAAGCCGTTCATCGCGCTCAACTGCTCGGCGTTGCCGTCAGAGCTCGTCGAAAGCGAGTTGTTCGGTCATACGCGTGGCGCATTCACGGGTGCGGTGAAGGATCGCGGCGGCTTGTTCGAGGCCGCCAACGGCGGCACCCTATTCCTCGACGAGATCGGAGATCTCGGCCCGCTCGCGCAGGCCAAGGTGCTCCGCGCACTCGAGAACGGTGAGGTCATGCGAGTCGGTGGTACGCGCTCGACGCGAGTCGACGTGCGCGTGATCGCCGCAACCAACCGTCCGCTCGACGACATGATTCTCGATGGACGGTTCCGTGAGGACCTGCTCTATCGCCTCAAGGTGATCACGCTGCATCTGCCGCCGCTACGTGAACGCCGCGAGGACGTGCCGTTGCTCGCCAACTATTTCCTGCAGGTGTTTGCGGACCGTCACAATTTGCCCGCGCGCAAGATCGACGAAGAAGCGCGAAAGGTGCTGCTCGATCACGAATGGCCGGGCAACGTGCGCGAACTGCGTAACGTCATCGAGGGCGCGCTCGTGATGGCAGACGGCCCGGAGATCGCCGTGTGCGACCTGCCCGCGGCGGTCACGCAGCGGCGCGAGCCGATCGGCGTACCGGCCATGATGCTGGAGCAAACGGCCGACCTGCCGTTCGTGGAAGCGCGCGAGCGCGCCCTGCGGGAGTTCGACCGTGCATTCCTGAGCGCTGCACTCGCACGGAACGGCGGCAACATCGCCCGCACTGCACGAGCGCTCGGTCTGCATCGCCAGTCATTGCAGAAGTTGCTCGCTCGCCGCGACCTCAGGCAGGCCGGAGACGCACCAAGGGAAGCGTTATAGGTAACGCAGAAGCGGAAATGCAGAAGCAGTAACGCAGAGGCGGTAACGGCAGAAGCTTGGGGAGTTACTCCTCCCGGCTTCTGCCGTTTCGCATCTGCGTCACTGCATCTGCGTCACCGCTTCTGCATCATCCCCTAGCAGCCGCGCTTCGCCATGTATGTCAATTCGTTCTCGACGTCGCCGAGCACGATGCGATCGGCCCACTCGACACCCTGCGCCACCGAGTGGTCCATGTTGCCCACTTCGTAGCGCCAGGCACCGAATCGCCCGCGCGAGTAAATGTCCTTCGTGTGCAGCCATGGCAGCACTGTGGCCAGTGCCGGATCGCGCTCCAGGGATGGCGTGGGATACGTGTAATCGCGCGCGATCACGTACGCGTCCACGATGTCCCGGCGATCGTCTTCCGACAGCAGCTTCGTGTTCACCATGCCCTGAATCGTCTCCTCGATCACCGTATCGCCATTCACGGGCTTGAACGGTGAGCGGGAGATCTCGGCCAGCAGCGAATAGTGCGTGGTGGGATCGGGCACCACGTCGGGTGAGTAATTCGACAGGTAGGTGACACGGTAGAACGGCGCGTTCGTTTCCGGATAGTACATCCAGCACTTCGTCGTGGGCGACGGCTGCTTGACGCCGACACCGACGATGTACGAGCCCGAATGCCGGAGACTCGACGCGTGCTCGCGTACAGTGTCCGGGACGTCGCCTTTCATGCTGGCCACGAGCAGATCCAGTGGCGTGGTGCTGAGCAGGATGTCATACGGAATCCGCTCTCCACCGTCGAGCACCACTTCCTTCGCATCAGCATCCACGCTGACCACGGTCGCGTGTGTCCGCAGCTGGTCGGCGACGTACGGGCGCATCCGGTCGAACAACCCACCGGTTCCGCCGAACCGCGGATACTTGAACGTGTTGTTCGGGCCCCACCCGGCGTCGTCCTTGTCCATGATGACGTTGCCCAGCACTCGCTCGAGCGACGGCAGCGCGACGCGCTCGCCGATCCACTCCTTGTTCATCATGCGCGGCGGATGTGCCCAGACCTTGAAGTTGTAGGGCATCATGAAATACTTGGCGAGTCCTGCGCCGAACTGCTTCATGATGAGCTGCTCGAAGTTCTCGATCTTCGACAGGTCGAGTGGCTCGCGCTGCGCTTCGACGAGCCCCAGCACGATCTCGAGCACGACATCCTTCGGCAAATCCTTGACGTTGTTCTGCAACGGGTACGGTACGAAGCGATCGCACATCCATACCCACGCTTCGCGCATCAGCTCCTGGTAATCGTCGCCCATCAGCTTGTCGAACAGCTTGTCGAAGTACGGGTAGTGCGAAAAGAGCACATGCCCGCCGATGTCGTACGTGAACCCGTTGGGGCTCGTCTCGCTCGACGCGAGACCACCAACCTTGTGTCGCGTCTCCAGCATCGTGAAGTTCGTGACGCCCAGCTCCCGCAGTCGGTACCCGGCAGCCAGTCCCGTCGGGCCTGCACCGATAATGACGATTCGCTTGTCTTCCATTCCTATCGCATCCTATCTCACGCTCAACGTCGAAGCGGCTGATTTGTGTATGAAGGCATCGGGGTGTGCGCGCGCGACTCGTTCCCACGCGCGTGATCGCGCATAACGCGCGAGAGCATTGTCGAGCGAGCCAAGCAACGTGGCTCGCTCACTGGTCAGGGCCGCGTAGGCCGGACGAGGTGCACTCCATCCGATGTCTGCGCCCTGACAGGGGTCGATCCGCTCCGGGTCGAGACCCGCGCGTTCGGCGGCGTGCTGCACGAGTTCGAGCCACGTGAACGCGCCAGCGTTGGCGACGTGCCAAACGCCGGATTCACCATCGATGAGCAGATCGAGTACGGCGTGACCGAGATCCGTCACATACGTCGGGGACACGATCGCATCGGTCGGCGCGACTGCGCGGTTGCCCGCATGCAGGGAGGCGAGCGTACGGCTCACAAAATTCCAGTCGTCCCAGTCGCCGAAGAATGCACTCGAACGCACGACGAGCGCATCGGGCGCGGCCGCGAGTACGCGTCGCTCCGCTTCCACTTTCGACCGGCCGTAGACGTTCAGCGGATCGACGCGATCGGATTCCACCAGCGGCCGATGCGTGTCACCACCCCCCGCGCTGTCGGTCGGATCCCCTCCAAATACAAGATCGGACGAGAATGTCACAAACGGAATGCCCGCGCGTGCACAGGCGCGCGCGATGCATTCAGCACCCTCGACGTTGCTTCGCATGCACGCGTCCGGATCCCCCTCGGCATCGTCCACGCGCACCCACCCCGCCGTGTTCACGACGGCCCACGGACGCGTGCTGTCGATCCACTCCGTGATCACCGATTCATCGGTGATGTCCAGGTCCTGGCGCCCCGTCCGGATATGACGCAGCCCGCGCTCCTTCGCCAGACGTCCCATGGCCACACCCAGGGTGCCGCTGCCACCGGTGATGAGTAAAGGCCTCGGCGATGTCGCCCGCGGTGCGCCTGTCGTGCGGATCATTCCGGGGTCGACCGACACACGCGGTGTCGTGCCGCGGTGTGGTGGATACGCGAGCCGATCGGTGCGCTTCCACCAGGACTCGGCCGTCAGCACGGGATGATCGTACTGGCCAGTTGCAGCGAGTGCCCTCACCATCGGCACGAGCGCGGTGGCGCGCGGTACTGGCGCGCGCAAATCGTACACGCCGCTTTCGTAGGCACCTTCGCTCTTCGTCAGCAGCGATTGCCAATCCGTTGCACCGAATGCGGACCACGTCGTGACCGCGCGGATATCGTGACCACGTGCACGTGCCGCCTGCGCCGCCGTCCACACTTCGTGCAGCCAGAGCATCTGCTGTTCACGAGTGCAAGCGAGATGCGCTTCCGTAACGGCCACGGGCGTGCCATAACGTGTGCAGGTCTGTTCCATCAGACGCTGCGGCCCGAGAGGACCGTCACGCAGCACGCGAACGGCTTCCACATCTGCATAGCGGTGACGACCGTTACCCCCGACACTCTGCCGCGGATAAAAACGTGTCACTTCATCGAGGAAGCGTTCGCTGGTCAGGTAATGATTGATGCCGTGAATCGCCGGGCGCGCAGCCGGATCCGCTGCCGCGTTTGCAATCGCCAGCAGTGGTTCTCGTACGGGAGCAGACCGTGTGAGGTAACTCCACAGCGAATGGTTGCGATCGACGAGGCCATTGAGCAGGTCGAAGGTGAGCCAACGCCGCTCGTTCTCGAATGCCGCTTGATAGCGCAGGGTGGCACTACTGTGTGTGTAGCCCAAATCCTCCGTGGCAACGAGCTCCGCATGCGGCGTGATCTTGCGGATTGCGGCCATCGCCTGTTGTACCGCCAGCGTCTGGTTGACCGTCGCGCGAATGAAAGCGGCAGCGTTGCGAGCATGCGGATACCACAGGCCGTACAGCGCCGAGAAACGTGCGGTCGTCAGCGGTTCGTTGACGGGCGTGAAGCGACGCACCCAGGGGTAGCGCGCTGCAACCCGCGCCCCGAAAACGGCAAGCGCACCTGGGAATCCTTCGTCAAGCAAGTTTGTGCCGAGTGGACCACTGCCGTGGTGCACGAGTCCCACGATCGGATCGATGCCCCGCCGCCGGAACACTTCCATGGCGCGATCAGTGAGGCGCCAGGCGGATTCCGAATCGAGATGACGTTCCCACAACACGGGCCAGCGCACCGCCTGGACACCAAGATCAGCCAGACGTTCTACATCGTCGGGGCGGTCGTAATGGCCCACCATCGCGAGCTGATCGCGAAAACGGCCCCGGACACGATTGATGGTGCACTCGATACCCGCCCACATCTCGAGCGGCGGGAGCATGCTATCCGACTTGCCGGACGGCACGCTCCCGCTGTGGCGCGTCATGGTGCGCGCCGGACTCCACGCTCGGCAACCGTCGTCGTCGCCCCGCGCAACTGCTCTGCGCGGCCACGCCGCGTCCGTGTCCCGATGGCCTCTTCCATGAGCGTCGTCATCTCCGACGTGATGCCTTCCCATGAGGCGGCGCGGGCCCGCTCGATTCCGCGCTCACTGGTCTCCGGGCGCACGTTGTCGAGGGCATCCCGCACTGCGTCCACGTACTCTTCGACCGTGTCGGCCACCGCGACGATCGGCGTGAAGTTGCGCACCACGTCGGCGACTGGCGTCGACACGATGGGCTTGCCCGTCGCCATGTACTCCAGCGTCTTCGTCGGGTTGATGTACTCCGTCGCCTTGTTGATGGCGAACGGCATCAGGCACACATCGAAGCGCTTCGTGAACGTCGGAAGATCGTCGTACTGCTGCTGCCCGAGCCATCGGATGTTCGCATGGCGCGGGAGCTCGCGCGCATCGACCTTGACCACGGGGCCGACCATGACGACGGTCGTGTGCGGCATTGCCTCGGCGAGCTTCGCGATGAGCACGTAATCGAGACGCTCATCGATTACACCGATGTAACCAAGGACGGGCGTAGTGATGTCGTCGAGCAGCGGATGTGTGCGTGTCGACTCGAGGCGCGCCTTGCCGAAATGCTCGGCGTCGACACCGCACCCGAAGAAGTGCACGTTGTCGTGGAATCGCGACTTCGACTGCGCGAGCGCGGCACCGCCGGCAAACACGACATCGGCGCGGGCCAGCAGGAACCGCTCCCGCTGCACGAGCTCTGTCGGCGCAAACTTGAACTGCGCCAACTCGTCCATGCAATCGTACACGTTTGCCGATTCGTTGAACGCGCCGATCATGGTCGGTGCCGGCATCGGCGTGTAAAACCACTGGATCGGTGCATCGAAGCGGCCGGCGAGTTCACCAGCACTTCCGATCGCCTCGAGAATGAGCGAGCGCACAGCCATGTGCATCGCAGCCTCGCTGTCGCGGTACGCGCCCGGAAGACGGGGAATGGCGCGGTGTACGCGAGCTACCGGATTCGTGATCTCGAGCGTTGGACGCATCGCGTCATCGAGAAACACGGGTTCTTCGACGAACAGTACGTCGCGTGACCGCGCAAAGCGCGAGAACAGCTGCTGCGGTCGTTGCCAGACGAAGTCCCAACGCAGATGGCTGTGGACGACGATAGGGCGAGCACCATTCAAATCGGCAAGGGTATTGTTCACGTGAGCGCCTAGCTGATGTAAAAAAGAGCAGGCGCACGTGACGTGCACCGCATGGAACCGGGTGAAGGGCAAGCGACGTGCCATGCATGAGGTGACCTGTCATGCATGGGTGATCACAAGTGTGATGGCAGTTCCGGATCGACCGGCAATTGCATTACGCGAACAGATCGCGCGCCCGAAACATCGTGAAAGATCAGGGCGCTCAACCGACGCATGTCGCAAAGATCATGCGCGCGTTTTCATGATGTCGCTCGCTGCAGCCGTGGGCATTCTTCGCTGCAGCCCATCTTGCGCTGTATAGCACACGGTTGTGATCACGGCTCGGCTGTATCGGTCGAGGGCACGCGAATTGAACGCCGCCCTGTCGCGACGGTCGAATGCATGGTCGCAGGCAGCGGCAGTTGAGCCTGGTTCACACCGCAGGAGACATCCCGATGAGTGGAGATAGCCACGGAGGGAACGGCGAGGGTATGAGGCCCTCGACCTCCAAGGACAGCGATCGCGTCGACAATGCGGACGAGGATCCGGGGCAAGGGACGCGTAACGACCGTGACGATTACTACGGCAGTCGTCCATCCGAAGACGTGCCGGTCAACGACACGGTCAACGACCCGAACGAAGCGTCAGACAACGACCTGAGCGGTCAGGCCCGTTTTGGTCAAGGTGAATCGGCGACACGGCGAGGTGAGAGTGGCACCTCTGGATCCGAAGGAGGGCGCGGCTTCGGCGCACCGTGGAGCCCGCATCGCGAGCCTGGCAACAGCGAGTACGATCATGGGGCGTTCGACGAGGGTCAGCCGACCGACCGCGCGTACGGGCAAGGGATGTACAACCAGAATGTGGGGCAGTCCGGCCAGGAAAACCCTGGCGAGGTAAAGAGCGCTGACGACTGGGGTTCCCATGCGCCCGGCTCCAAGGGCAACGCCGAGGGTGGGGCCGCTACCGACGGCACCGCCGAGCAGAAAAACTCATGACATCCGCATAGACCAATCGGCGCGACCGCGACCGGGGGCACGGGAGGGAGGGCGGCGACGAATCAACCCCCTCACCCAGCGTTGCACATGGGCTCCCTTGGTGCCATCGAGGGATTCCGAATCGTGCTCGACACCGTTTGCGACGCGACCCCCGCTTCGCTCGGCCACCGCCAGCACCAGCGCATGCCAAGTGATGCGCTTGAGATGCACGCCGAACAGGAGCATCAGCAGGCGATCGAACCGGCCGCTGGGGTGATCCACGGTCTGCACCTCAAAGCGGAGGCGATCGCCGCGCGCTTCGCAGAGCAGGCGTACGACACCCGACAGCGGGTGACCACGCAGCGTCACGCACACCACTGAATGCGGTGTGACCTCCTCGACGCGCACCTGCACGTGGCCTCGTACCGGCAGGGCAAGGCTGATCAGCGCGCCCGTGACGAGCTGTTCATCCGAAGCGGGCTCGCTCCCGACGTCGATGAGCGTATGCGGCATCAGCGTGGTGAATTCGCGGCGGACCACGTTGAGCAACGATGCGGGTGAGTGATCGCTTCCCTCGATGTCGGCCCACCATCGACGGCGCACGAGCTTCCCCTGCCCCTCACCGGGCATCTGTTCCGGCGTCGCGCGCGACAACAAGTGCAGCCCTTCAGACAGTGGCATCGGCTCCACGCCAAACACGTCGCGCATCGCCGAGCGCTTCTGGTCGAGGAGCACATTCCCCTCTTGCATCATCACGACCTGATCCGGGCCGATCGGTGCGTCGATGCGCAGCAGGCCCAACAAGCGAATCCCGAACCGCACCAGCCAGGCCGGCATCACTACGAGTGGTGGATGGCGATCGATAAGCGCACAAAGCTGAGCGTGCAACTCACGCTGCGTCGTCGTTTCCGTGCCCGCAATCTCCATCGTTTGTCCGGCCAGGTCACGTCGTTCGACCGCTCGTGAAACGACTTCGCCCAGATCGTCGGCGCACACCGGCTGAAATGGCTGGTCGACGTTGCCGACGCCCGGGGTAATCGGGAGCATCCGCAACATCTGCAGATACATCGCGATCATGCCGTCGCCGCGCCCGTAGACGTTACCGGGACGCAGGACCAGCCACCGGCCCGGGTACTCACGCACCAGCATCTCGGCGTGCCTTTTCGATCGATGGTACGCCGACCTGCCACGCTCCGCACCCAGCGAGGAGACATACACCACGAATGGGACACCGGCGCGCTGCGCTTCAGCGAGCACGTGGCGTGTGCCGTCGACGTTCACGGCCTGGTAGCTCGCGCGCGGCCGTCGCTCGCGGGCAATGCCCGCCACATGCACGACTGCGGCACAGCCTTCCGCGGCACCACGAAGCGATTCGGCCACCGTGACGTCGCCCGCGATGTACTCCGCGCCTTCGACCCTATCGGGTGACGCACCCGGCGGGCGCCGTACGACCACCCGCACGGTGTGCCCGCGTACGCGCAGTGCCTTGACCACAGCCGACCCGACGAGACCCGTTCCTCCAACGACCAGCAAACGCATTGGCGATCTCCAGGAATGGCGAGCATGGCGAGAACGGTGATCACGGCAACATGATGGATACAGATGGATACAGCCGGGCTAGTCCGGTGCACAAGCAATGCCATCTGTAAGCGATGTTGGCCGACGACGCACTGTGGGCACGTCAGGGGCATGGACGTTGCACCCCGCGACCGTCCGACAGCACACCTGTGCATCGCACGTAGACCTCACCGGAACGGAGTATCCATGGAACTCGATACACTGCAGGCGCTCTATCTCGAGGGTCTTCGCGACCTATACAGTGCAGAGAACCAGATCATGAAGGCGCTCCCGAAAATGCAGAAGGCGGCGTCGAGCACCGAAGTGCAGGAAGCATTCGCTACACATCTTGCACAGACCGAACAGCAGATCCAGCGGCTCGAGCGCATCTTTACCGACCTTGGTGAGACGCCGACCGGCAAGCATTGCAAGGGCATGGAAGGCCTCATCGCCGAAGGCACCGATCTCATGAAGGAAGATGCTGATCCGGACGTGATGGATGCGGGACTGATCGCATCGGCACAGCATGTCGAACACTACGAGATGGCGGGCTATGGCACCGTGCGCACCTACGCCGAGCTGCTCGGCTTCGACGATCACATGGATCTGTTGCAGCAGACGCTGAACGAAGAAGAGGAGACGGACCAGATTCTCACCGAGATTGCGCTCACATCGGTGAACCTGGCGGCGATGGCGAGTGGCGAAGGTGAGGAAGGTGGCGAATCCGACGAAGCGTCGGGCACGGCATCGACTGGTGGATCAGGCAGCCGTACCGCTGGCAAGACACCCGCGAAGAAGTCGATGGGCGCGTCGCGCGGCAACACGAGCGGTTCTCGCAGCACCTCAGGTGGACGGGGCAAGAAGTAAACGCTGCTGCAAGCAGGCGCGGCACGACATCAGCAAGTGGCAGCATGACAGCAGCAAGTGAATGAACGCGAGGGCGACACTTAAACAGTGTCGCCCTCGTCGTTTACCGAACAGTCTCAGCTCATGGGTGTGTGCGAGGCGCACGATCATTGCACCGGCAGCGTGCAGCAACACCGAGGTTTCTTGCGACACTCACTGCGCACGTTGGTACACCACGAGGATGCGATGATGAACCGGACATGGAAGGTGCAGCACTTGCTTGCGGCAAGCGTGATGACTCCGCTCCTGCTTGCAACCACGGCGTGCGGCAGCGGCGACGGCGCACGCGACGGCGCACGCACGGATTCGGCAGGCGGTACGGTTGCGATGTCGGACAGCGCCGGCGCCACGTCGGTAGGCGGCGAGAGCATGCCGAACAATACCGGCCAATCGGACGCGAGTGTGGCGCAGCTGCTCGCTGTGGTCAATCGCAACGAGATCGCAGCAGGCCGTCTTGCGGGGACGAAGGCGCGCAACGCGGATGTGAAAGCGTATGCCCGACAGATGGTCGACGAGCACCAGCGCGCGATGCAGCAACTCACCACGCTTGCATCGTCCACGGGATGGATGGTGGACAGCGCATCGATGAGCGGCATGATGGGCACTGGCGGTGGCACGGGCAGTGGCACAGGGATGGGCTCGGGTAGCGGTGCTGCGACTGGCACGGGTACAGGCACCGGTAGCGGCACTGGTACAGGCACCGGCACGGGAAGCGGAAGTGCCGCTGGCACGGGCACCGGCGCAGCTGGCACCGGCACCGGCACTGGAGCCACTGGAGCCACTGGAGCCACTGGCGGGACCGGCACCACAGGCAGCGCTGGTGCAGGCGCCGGCTCGACCGCTGGCGGCGGCAGCTCGAATGGCTCGCTGATGGTCCTCATGCAGCAGATGAATCAGGCCAATACCTCGGCGATGCAGACGATGCGCTCGCAGAGCGGTGCGGCCTTCGATCGCGCCTACATGGACTCGCAGGTCGCGGCGCACCAGCAGACACTCGACGTGTTGCGCCAGCAGGCGACGAACATCCAGAACACCGAGCTACGGACGCATGTCACGACGCTGCAGGGATCGATCGAGACGCACCTGAAGCAGGCGACGGATATTCGTACGCGCCTCGGCGGCGCCACCGGTACGGGAACCGGTGGCACCGGCGGCACGCCCTGAACATGAGATGATCGCGCTGGACGCAGGCAAGAGCTGCAACACATCGACGCTCGCCGGATTCATCCGGCGAGCGTTTCTCCACCCAACAGTGTCAGCACTTCGCCGGTGATGTAGCTCGAGTCGCCATCGGACGCAAAGAAGACGAACGACGGGGCGATTTCTTCCGGCTGCGCCGGGCGCTTCATCGGGGTTTCTGCACCGTGCCTGCCCGCTTCATCCGCATTCTTGTCGGCCACGTTCAGCGGCGTCCACACCGGGCCCGGCGCCACGCAGTTCACGCGAATGCCGCGATCGACGAGGTTTTGTGCAAGCGATTTCGTGAAGGCGTGAATGGCCCCCTTCGTGGCGGAGTAGTCGAGCAGCTGTCCGCTGCCTTCGAGCCCGGTGATCGAGCCCGTGTTGATGATCGACCCTCCACGGGGAAGATGCTCCAGCGCCGCGCGCGCCATGTAGAAGTAGCCGAAGATGTTGGTGCGGAACGTCCGGTCGAGCTGCTCGTCATCGATGTCGAGCAATGACGCCTGATGATGCTGGTGAGCGGCGTTGTTGACGAGAATGTGCAGCCCACCCAATTCGCGAACGGTCCGTTCGACAGCGCCCTTGCAAAACGACGAGTCGCGAACGTCGCCCGAAATGCGCACACAGCGACGACCAACACGCTCGATTGCCCGACACGTTTCCTCGGCGTCTGGCTCTTCCTCGGGGAGATAGCAGATGGCGACGTCCGCCCCTTCCCGTGCGTACACCACGGCGACGGCGCGCCCGATCCCCGAGTCGCCGCCAGTGATGAGCGCGACACGCCCCTGCAGCTTGCCAGCCGGTCGATAGGACGACCCCTCGTAGCGCGGGCGCGGCGTCATTTCCGTCTCGAGCCCCGGTCGTTCCTGGTGCTGCGCCGGAAAGGTCGGCATCGGTTCTGCTGGCATCGGTTCTCCGCTCTGATGAATTGGTGTCGCATTCAAAATCGAACGGGGGAGATCCATACCGTGGACCTCCCCCGTTTGCGACACGATCGTGCAGACCTGCTCCGCTCCTCTGTTGCCACATCTGTTGCCACATCTGTTGCCACATCGACACCGTGTACAACCCACCGTCGCTCGGCAAAAGTGCAGAGGGTCGCCGTCCGTCGATGCAGACAAATGCCTGCGAATTGGATGCCACGGCTCGGGCTTCGACATGATGAGAAGATCAGGGCGCAGCAGCATGTGTCCGCGCACGATCGTTGCCTGTCATGAGATCGTCACCACGAGTTCCCCTCCACAGGATTCCCGCAATGTCCAACGACCAGCAGTTCGAGTCCACGCCTGACCCCAGATCCGAGCAGCCAGTGCAGACAGAACGAGTCGTGGAGCATGCGTCACGTGAATCGTTCCCGGCGAGTGATCCCCCCTCGTTCACACCATCGCGTGCGGGCAACGCCACGACGGCCGTCGACGACGTCCCGCTGGTTCCGGTCGATGAGGCCCGAAATGCCGCCCGCGAATGGGCGCGCCACCTTTGCGATGCCATGGATCATGGTGATGCCAACGCGATTGCGGAGATGCTCACCGAGGATGCAATGGTCCGGGTAGGACCCGGTGGACTGATCGTCGGGCGGGAAGCGGCGAGAAGCTGGTTCGAGCCATTTCTGCATGGGCTCGGCACCACGTCGCATCACATCACCGATGTACGGATCGATGGAGATGCCATCTTCGTGGAAGCAGAGGTCAACGTGCGCGGCAACGAGGGTGCGAAGGAGATGCGGCCCCAGGCCATCAGCGTGCGGATGCGTCAAGGCGCAGCGTCGCGGCTCATCGTCTACGGCACATAACCGTACTAGCTGCCCCGCATGAGCCGTTGCATGGTCGCGGCTGAAATTCCCTGCCGCGACGTCAGCATGTCCGCCCACGGATCGCTCCGCATGCGCTTCGCGAGGGCGGCTGCCCCCTCCATTCCGCGTGCATTGCCACTCCCGAGCTTCGATGCACTCGTCCACGGAACAGGAATCGACACTGGTGCTCCGTCGCGGGCACGCGTGCTCCATGGTGCCACAGCGGTAGCACCGCGTGCATTGCGCTGGTAATCGACGTAGATCTTGCCCGGGCGCGCGGCCTTCGAGGCAACGTCCACGAGCTGGTCTGGCGCTTCATGGAGGAGGCGCGCGACGATCAGCCGGGAGAAATCGTGCACGTCGTTCCACGATACCCGCCGCGTCACCGGCACCACGACATGCAGGCCCTTTCCACCTGACGTCTTGAGCCAGCAATCGAGTTCATACTCCCGCAGCAATCGACGCGTGCGTTGTGCGGTTTCGAGCACGACCGACCACGGAACGTCCGGTGCAGGATCCAGGTCGAAGACCACGCGATCGGGTGCGTCCGGCTTGTCGGCCCGGGCCCCCCAGATGTGCAACTCCAGCACGCCGTGCTGGACGAGCGCGACCAGCCCGCGAACGTCTTTCACGAACACATACGGGCCCAGCTCGTCGTTCTCCGGGTTGTCGTCGTCGATCTCGACACCGCCAAGCCCCTCAGGGAGTGCGTTGGCCCAGTGCTTCTGGTAGAAGCATGGCTTGCCCTGTCCTTGCGGGCACCGCACCAACGACAACGGTCGTCCCGCAACGTGAGGCAGCATGCGGGGCGCCACGGTCGCGTAGTACTGGGCCAGTGCACCCTTCGTGATGCCAGGATCCGGAAACACGATGCGCTCCGGATGAGTGATGGTCACGCCGGCGATTTCCATGTCGTCGTCAGTCCTCGCGCCGCACGTCACGCGCGGGCTTGTCGAGACGCAGCCCCTTGAACACCGGGTGCCGCAACAGTCCATCCTCCGTCCACTCCGTAAACGCAATCTCGGCGACCAGTTGCGGCTCGACCCAGTGCAGCCCGGCGCGCGGGATGGAGACGGTGCTGGTGATCTGCCGTTCGCGGATCTCGAGCTGGCGGAGTTCCTCCATGATGCTCGAGAGCGTACTCACGTCGAAGCCGGTGCCGACCTTCCCGGCGTAGTGAAGCGTGGCACCATCATAGACGCCAAGCAGCAGCGCCCCAAAATGCGATCGGCTGCCCTGCGGGTCCGTGTAGCCGACGACCACGAATTCCTGACGACGACCGCACTTCGACTTGATCCAACAGGGCGACCGTCCTCGAGGATAGGACGTGTCGACGCGCTTGCTCACCACACCTTCGATTCCGAGCGCGCACGCCTGCACGAGCGGGTCGCCATCGCGCGGGTGAAACTCGCGCGTTGCGCGCAGCACCGGCCCCCGGCCTGCGCCCTTCAGGAGCTCCAACAGGAAGCTCCGCCGTACCGCGAGCGGCAATTCACGCAAGTCGACGCCATCGAGCTCCAGCAGATCGAACAAGTGATAGCGCACGTTCCGGATCTCGTGCAGTTCGAGCGACTGTTGCAGCCGCTGAAACGAGGTCACTCCCTTCTGGTCGAGTGCGACCACTTCACCGTCGAACACCGCAGACCGGACCGGCAACGCGGCCACGGCGTCCACGACACCGGGGAACCGGCTCGTCCAATCCTTTCGATTGCGGGAGAACAGCCGGACGGACTCCGCCGCGCGGATGGCCCCGATGCGATAGCCATCGAGTTTCTCCTCGTGAATCCATCCCGCACCTTCCGGTGGTGCGACGTCCAGCGTGGCGAGGGCCACCGGGCGAAACTCGCGCAACGCGATCGATGGCGACAAGGCAGCGGCAGTCATGTGCTATGCGTCCGGTATGCGCCTGTTACGCGCTCTTGCGTGTGGTGCGTCGCTTCGCGGCTGCCTTTGATGTCGAGCGTTTGCTCACGACCTTTCCCGCATCGGCGCCGCTCCGAGCCGCGCGACCGCGCGCGTTGGCTGCAAGGCTGCCCTTCAGCGCGGACATCAAGTCGAGTACGCGCGCCGGCGGCCCATCCCCTGGGGAAACGACGGTTGCACCTTTTTTCCCTCGCTGCGCCGAGCGTTCGGCGATGAGCGCCATCAGATCATCCCGGTAGCTGTCACGGTATTGTGCCGGATCCCACGTCGTCGTCATGCTCTCCACGAGCTTCTCCGCCATCGTGAGTTCCTGCGGCCTGATGAGGCGACGGGCGTCCGTGCCTTCCTCGATGCCGAGGGCCGAAGGCTGCCGCAACTCCTCTTCATAACGCAGGAGATGCACCATGATCGCCTGATGGTACGGGTAGATGGCCGCGATGTGCTGCTTGGTCCGAATCACGATCTGGGCGATGCCTACACGCTCCGTCTCCTCGAGCGCCTTCACGAACAGCGCGTACGCTTTCTCGCTCCCCTTGAGCGGTCCCACCACGTACGGCTTGTCGAAGTAGGCGAGGTCGATGTCGCCTTCATGCACGAAACCCAGAATGTCGATCGAG